>CAJFVV010000073.1 GCA_904420565.1 Candidatus Pseudoscillospira faecavium | reverse complement strand
TTCCCCGCCTGACATGATTCGCAGGCATCCATTGCGCGAGACCGAAATTCCTGCCGTGAATGCTTGCGCAGGACTTTTCGCAAAGTGGAGTTATTATACCACAGCTGCCGTTCACTTGCAAGGCAAAATTTTTTATTCACCAGGGTCCTTTTGCCGCGCTTGTGCCGCCAGCCGCTTTATGCTACAATAAAGATATAAGGCGGCTTCTATAAAGCCGCCTATTTCAGCGAGAATGAAGGAGTATTGATTATGAACAAAATTTTGCGGTCCGCCGCCGCACTGGCGCTGGTGCTGGTGCTTTCCCTGAGCTTATGCGCGCCGGCAATGGCTTATGAAGAAACCGAAGCAGCCCAAAAAGCCAAAGCGCTCCATGTCCTCAATCTGTTTCAGGGCAATGGCAGCGGCTATGCGCTGGAGCAGCCGCTCACCCGCATGGAGGCACTGATTCTCCTCGTGCGCCTGAGCGGCAATGAAAATGAGGCGCTCTACGGCACAGAGGAATACACCCATCCTTTCACCGATGCCCCCACCTGGGAAAATGCCGAAAACTATTTGGCCTACGCCTATACCACCGGCCTGGCCCAGGGCGTCTCTGCAGACCGCTTCGCCCCCAATGACCCGGCCGATGCCCAGATGTTTCTGACTTTCGTGCTGCGCGCCCTGGGGTATACCGACAGCGACCAGGGCACCGTCTGGAATAACTGGGAATCTCTGGCCCGGGAAAACAATCTCCTGCCCGACGGCTCCGCCGCCGATCCCTTCCTGCGGGGCGACGCAGTGCTCGTGTCCTACGCCGCCCTGAGCGCCAACGTGCAGGGGACTGACAGCACCCTGAAAGATCAGCTTCTGGAACAGAAAATTTTCACCGACATATCCTGGTCCACAGCCGAGGTTCTGATCGGAAAGCAGGTCACCGCTGACAGTGCCCTTATAGACATCCTCGGCGCACTTTATGCCGGTGCTGGTGATGCAAGTGTATCCCCCGGTGCACTCGCCGTTACAGAGATCACTTCCGAAAACCTGTCGTATTATTTCGGCGTCGATTCTCTGCCCTTTACCGAGGGCCTGGCCTGCGAGCCGACCTTCAGCTCCTCGCCCCATTCGGTGTGCCTGCTGCGTCTGAAAGACGGTGCTGATGTAGAGCAGGCCAAAAAAGAGATCCGCGAAAATGTCAATCCATACAAGTGGATCTGCGTGGGTGTGGCAGAAGAAAATATCCGCGTGGAAAACATCGGCAACCTGATTCTCCTGGTCATGGACAACAATGCCCCCGATGCTTTTACAGAAAGCTTCTTTGCTTTGTCGGAATAATTTCTCTGCAGTGCAAAAAGCGCCCCGGCCTCCATGCTTTCGCAGGAGGCCGGGATTTTTTATGCCGTCCGTTCCCCGTAGTAGGTCACCAGCAGATCCACCACCGCGCCGTAGCTTTGGATGCCATCGGTATCCCCGTAACTCTTCAGAAAATTGTCGTAAACATCCTGGGAAACTTCGGCAGTTGCCCCTTCAAACTGTGCCCAATAGGCATTGTTGTATTGCAAATCCGCCTGCACCTGGGCATTCAGCGAGCTGTGAATGGCCTCCCACGCTTCCTGGTCGGCGCTGTAAAGCGCATTGCTCAGATGAATAAATCCAAACAGCCAGCCCGAATATTCATAGGCAGCATTTCCGCTCTTCTCACAGGCCAGAATCGCCAAGAAATTGCATTCCTCCTCGGATGCAATGCCGCGCTGATGCGCCATTTCATGGGCAACGGTAGAGGGCAGCAGACAGGCCGGGCTGTCGTTGTTCAAGTTGGCTTCGCCGGTAAAGGGAAAGAAAAATCCCGTAAAATTGGCGGCGCTCATAAGGCGCGAAAAAGAAATCGCCTTGGGCCGATGGTCCCGGAGCGCAAGGAACGGAAACTGCTCTTCAATCCCCCGGTAAATTTCCACGGCATCCTCGTAGATGGTATCCCGGGGCACATTGAATGCCCCGGTCTCATCCCGCTCCACATCGCCGGAGGTTTCATTGAGTTTCTGAGCGAAATATACTGTTGTCCGCTCCAGCGCTTCCACAGATACTGCCCCGGCGCGGATGCCTGAGCGCTCCTGAAAGCTGTCCGTATAATAATTCACACCCCACAGCACGCAAACCCCGACGTAGACCGTAAGGCCCGCGCAAACCAATCCTAAAATCCGCCGGTAGGCAAGCATGCCGCGCGCACCCTGCCGGCGTGCCAGCGCCGCCAGAAACGCGCAGATATACAGCACAAGCACTCCAAGGGCCGCAGCGATAAGCACCTCTGCCACAGAAAAAGGCACCAAAGCGCTCAGCGCCGCCAATGTCTGCTTCATCGGCTGCGTCACATGCTCTGCCAGGGCGTTCATCAGCGGCTGGCTGTGCTTGGCCAAATGGAAGGCCGCAATCAGTGCCAGGACAACCAGCAGCCAGAGATGCAGTTTTTTAGCGCGCAGAAAAAAAGCGTTCATGGCATTTGCTCCTCATCCGAGTTTTCCTGTTTAGGATACCACAAACCGCAAAAAATATCTTTTCTTTTTTTGAGCCTATTCCAAAGCGGAGCGGCCCGCCGGCATTGCGCCGGCGGCCGCTCCGCTTGTTCAGCAGCAAAACTGCTGCAATTCTTATTTCACCACAACAATCCGGATTTTCTCACCCACACTGTCATAATACAGGTCTGCAGTGTCCGCAAACGCGCGAGCCTGATTGACACTGACCCAGCTGTCGGTGGTTTTATTGTAGCACACCACATCGTCGGCCACGGGGTATGTGGTTCCCTTGACGGTGACAGAACCGTTTCCGTTCCATGCGCTGTTGGGCACATTGTTCAGCGCGTATACTTTCGCCGTGCCCGCCAGGCGTGTTTCGCCGCTTTGATTCTTATAAAAGGCCAATCCGCCGAAATCGCCGTTTTTGTAGCCGCTGCCGCACTCCGCTTCTTCTGAATACAGCGTCTTGCCGTCCCGGCCATACTCCATCTTGATCTTCGCATTGTCCACAAAGGTGCTGCCGCCCTCGCCGTCCGGTTCATACTTGGCCGGCGTGAACACATAACGCCCGTAAGTAAAGGCATCGCCGGTGCCGTTATTCAGCACAATCAGGCTCACCTCATCGGCATAATTGCTCTCGGCATAAAGGATTTTATCCGCAGGAAGCTTCGTTTTGACCAGGTCAGACAGCTGTACACTCACCAGAGCGCTGGCGCCCACCTTGTCGTAGATCCGCACATTGGCTGCCAGGGACCGGTCGCCCAGCTTGCGGCCCGGAACATCCAGCTCACCCCGGGCATTGCCGGAAGTGACACGGCTCAGGGAAATCTGGTCGCCCTTCTGATAGGAGGACACCTTCACCAGCTGTCCTTCATACTGCCCGACGCTGTTTTCGCTCAGCTTCGGGTTGCCGGTAATCGTCAGGCCGCAAAACAGCTCCACCGTGGCCGAAGTCGGGCTGACCTTTGTGGCAATGCCCACCGCATTGCCGCGCACCTTTTTCGGATCCGCCGCACCGGCCACCTGATTGTCCTCCGTCAGCAGAAGCGTCACCTGGTCACCGATTTTATAACCGGCCAGATCCGCCACCGCACTGGGCAGCACATTGAATTCCGTGCCCAGAACCGTCACCTTGCTGGGCGACGCCGTATTGGGCGATACATTGGCGTAATAGCCCGTCAGTCGGGTGTCGCTGACGCGGATGGAATTGGTCGCCTTGTCATAAGTCGCCACATCATATTGCCGCAGATCACCAGCGGAGGCCAGCACACCGTTTTTATAAATCGTGTAGCTGGTGGAATCCGTCAGGCGTTCAAAGCCATCCGTGCTCCCCTGTCTGGTTACAACCACCGCGTCATCTGCCACGGAGCCTGCGGCAAACAGATATTCCACACGCCCTGCGCCGTTGTAATACAGCAGCACCGAGGTGCCTGGGCGCAGATTGAAAAAGGTTTCGCCATAGGTTGTCTTTTCTCCGCGGTAATATGCCGCCGCGCTGGACAGAATGGTGTACTTTTTCCCGTTGCTGTCCACAATGCCGTCTGCCTTGGCTTCCGCCACTGTAACGGTCGTTTTCGTTCCGTTCGGGTCGGGAATAAAGGTCAGCACGCGGCCGTTTTCTGCCAGCAGCAGCTTGCCTTTGCGCCCTGCCATAGAAGCGTCTGCCGCCCGCTCTTCCACTTTATAGACTGTTCCGTCCTGGATTTTGACTGCATTTTTTGTGCCGTCGTCCGCTGTGGCCGCCACATCCATCAAAATGACGTCCTCTTTCAGCGTGCCGAGCTTGGATGCATAGCTGCCGCCGCTCTTTTGATCAGTGCTCAAAAGATTGCAGAACAGCCTGGCCGCCTGAGCGCGGCTGACCTTAGCATTGGCCCCCAGAGAGACACCCTCCGTCAGCCCGATGCCGGCCGCGGCATTCAGATAGCCCTGGGGCCATACGGCACCCACATCACTGTCCTGATACCCCAGCATCCGCATCAGAATCGTCACCGTCTGGCCGAAGGTAATCTCCTCGTCCGGGTGAAATTTTCCGTCAGGATAGCCGGCAAGAATCTTTTCCTCGCCCTTCACCGCCAGGTTGATATAGCCTGCAGCCCAGTGGCTGGAGCGTACATCCGGAAAAATCGTATAAGTTTGGTATTGACCCACAGCGCCTTTTTTACCCATCATCACAACAGCCATTTTGCAAAACTGCGCACGGCTGAGCGTACCGTTCGGCTGAAAGGCACCGCCTCCGGTGCCGTCCACAACGCCCAGCATCCGCAGCACTTCCACATTCTCTGCCGTAGTGCTGTCTGTAATATCTGTAAAAGACGCGGCCCGGGCCGGCGGCAGGGCGGCCGGAAGCAGACATAATGTCAGCGCCAGCGCCAGCACACAGGATAAGATGCGTTTCATCTTCATAATGTTTCTCTCCTTATTCCGAGCGCAGCGCCACCACGGGCTGCAGCTTGGATGCTTTAATTGCCGGGAACATTCCGAACAGGACGCCCAGCGCCACAGAAAACAGAAAAGCGAAAATCGTAATGGCCGGCGAGGGCAGCAGCACAGCCTTTACAATAAATCTGCTGGCAATGGCCGTGCCAAAAAAGCCGATGGCAATGCCGATCAGGCCGCCCATGCCGCAGATCATGCCGGCTTCAATCAGGAATTGAACCACAATGGACTTCCGCTCTGCGCCAATGGCGCGGCGGATGCCGATCTCCCGGGTGCGCTCGGTCACCGTAACCAGCATGATATTCATAATGCCAATGCCGCCCACCAGCAGCGAAATGCCCGCAATTGCGCCCAGGGTCAGCGACATCATCAGCGCCTGCTGATTATTGCTGTCCTGCCAGCTCTGATCACTATAGCAGTAGAAATCGCCCTTTCCTGTCTGTGACCAGGAAGAGAAATTTCCGTTGAGCAGCGTAATCACCTTATTGACAGAGGGGGCATCCTTTGCTTTCACCACAAATTCCGTCATGTTGTCACCCTGCGACAGGTAGCGCTGGGCCGTGTAGGGAATCACAATCACATTGTCCAAAGACCATTCCCTGCCCGGGTCTTTTTCAGCATAAACCCCGATCACGGTAAAAGTCGTTCCGCCAATGGTAATTTCCTTGTTCACCGGATCTGCAGCATCAAAAAAGTTCTGCGCCGCCCGGGCACCCAAAACACATACAGCATTGTATTTCTCGATATCCATATAGCTGATATCCCGCCCTTTTTCAATCCGGAAATTATTGCACAGCGCATATTGATCGCTTCCCAGATAAATACTGGGGGGATATTCCATGCCAACGCTGGTTTTTGCGCCGCATTTCACCGTGGCATTGACCATGCTTGTGGGCGTAACACCCAATACCATATCAATGCCCTTGCAATAGTCATAGATTTCGCTGAACGCATCACCGCCATTGCGCAGGCTCGCAGAAACTGTGATCTTATTGGTGCCCATGGATTCATAGTATTCCATCTGTTTTTTATTGGCGCCGCTGATCACCGAAACAATAATCATCACCGCTGCAATACCAATGATAATGCCCAGCATCGTTAAAAGGGAGCGCATTTTTTTTGAGAGGATAGATTTCAGCGCCATTTTCAGCGCCTGATTCAAATTCACAGCCAATCCACCTCCTGTATGCGATCTTCCACAATCCTTCCGTCTGAGACACGCACAATGCGCCGGGCGGTAGCCGCAATCCCGTTGTCGTGTGTAATCAGAATAATCGTGCTGCCCTCCCGGTTGAGCTGCTGCAAAAAGGCCAGCACCTCCCGGCCGGTTTTTGAATCCAGCGCGCCCGTGGGCTCATCGGCCATAATGATGGGCGGATGGGTGGAAATGGCCCGGGCAATGGCCACACGCTGCTGCTGGCCGCCGGACATTTCCGACGGCTTATGGCCGCCGCGGCTGCCCAGTCCCACGCGCTCCAGCGCCTCCTGGGCCAGATCGGCCCGCCGGGCCGCGCCAATGCCCTGATATATCAGCGGCAGCTCCACGTTTTCCTGCGCAGTCAGTTCCGGAATCAAGTTGTAACCCTGAAAAATAAAACCGATCTGTTTATTGCGAATATGTGAGAGCTGCCGGTCTGTCATTTCCAATACATTCTGTCCATCCAGCCAGTACTCTCCATAGGTAGGAATGTCCAGACAGCCCAGCACATTCATCATAGTGGACTTGCCGCTGCCGGAAGCTCCGGCAATCGCCACAAACTCGCCCCGGTCAATTTCAAGGCTGACACCATCCAGCGCCCGCACCTCGCTTTCCAAACCTTCCCCGTAAATTTTATAAATGTTTTCAAGCCGTATCAGCATGCAAGTCCTCCTTAATACGTTTCGGAGTACATGACCTGCAGGAACACCTCCGTGCCGACTTCCACGCCGCTGAGAATTTCCACATTCTGATTATCTGGTATTCCTGTGGTAACAGGCACGGCATAGTAGTCCTTTTCCGGCACACCTTCCACAGGGGTCTCCAAATCGATGGCATTCTCCGGCCGCACATCCGTGTGCACAAAGACCACGCTCTGGCTGCCCTCCGGCGTTTCCACAGACTTGACCGCCTGAATCGGCAGCACCATGCAGTCGTTGCTCTGGCTGGCCACCATGCTGTAATTGGCATAGCTGCCGGGCATCAGAATCCCCTCGCTGTTGTCAATACTGATCACCGCCGGGAATGTCGCCACGCCGTTCTCCGTTTTACTGGTCAGGCTGACCGATGTAATTTCGCCCACCGTCTGGTTGCCCCACTGGTCAATGTCCACCGTCATGCCCTCTTTCACATAAGAGATATTGCGCTCATCCACCTGGGCATCCAGCAAAATGGTGCTGTTATCTGCAATGACCATCACTGCAAAACCCGATGCCACTTCCTGGCCCGGCTCAATTGGTACAGACATCACCGTTCCGGAAATGGGGGCCACGCCATTGAGCAGATCCATTGCTTTTTTAGCTTCATCCAGATTTTTCTGAGCAGTTTTCATCTGATTGTTCATATTGAAGATGGCCGACTCGTTGTCATCTCCGCCCATGACCAGCAGCACTTCGCCGGCACTGACCTTATCATAATTGCGCAGATTAACCTTCTGTGCGGGGCCTCCCACCTTTGTCACAATGTCTGCGCTGCGGTTATACTCCAACTTTCCCGCTTCATAGGGATACAGGGTTTCCCCACCCACCGTCATCGTGGCAGTGGCATCCACGCCGGCCGCCAGCGTGCCGGGATTATTCATCACCACATCCACCTCAAACAGCTTTGTGCCTTCTGCGCTGATGCGCTCCACCATATGTACTTCGGACACAGTGCCCTGAATGGTTGTCATGGAAGAGGGGATGGAAACGGATACACTCTGTCCGGCTTTGATTTTTCCGGCATAAGCATAGCTGTAGTATTGCCGCAGCCGCATCTTGGAGTCATCCACCAAAGTGGCCAGCGTGCGGCCGCTGCTGACATCGTCGCCCACCTTGATTTCTCCGCTGTCGGCAGGCAGGAGCAGCTTTCCGCTGAAAGGCGCGCGCACGGTCAGATTGCTTTTGGCTTCCTGCAGCTTGTTCATTTCCTTGGTGCAGTTGTCCACTTCTTTCTGTGCGGTGATCACAGCTTCTTCTGCAGTAGGGCTCTTGATTTTATAGAGCTGCTGTCCTGCTTCGACCCGATCGCCCTCTTTCACATAAACCTCCTGCACCGTGCCGGATGTGGTCAGCGTTATGGTGGCGCTGTTTTTCGCGCGGGTCAGGCCTTCGCCGGAAATGGTGCTGGTGATAGACCCGATTTCCACAACAGCAGTCATCACTTCTCCCTGCTGACTGCCTCTGCCCAAAAATTTCATACAGCCCCAGACAATGCCGCTGACCACAGCCACAAGGACGAGTCCGATTACAGCTTTGCGCACAATATGCTTTTTCCGGGGCCGTACTTTTTTCTTCTGCGCGGGGGCTCCTTCGCCCGGCATTGCCAACGGCGCCGCTTCTTCCGTCTGATTGAGCGTCGCGTCATACTGCACCTGCGGCAGGGACTGTTCCATATCGGTCCGCTTTTCATCTGCCATAAATTAATACCTCTCTATTCATCATTCTTGCCCGGTGGGACTTTCGGCAGGCCTCTGCGGGAATCGCCCGCCGTATCCAGTATTTCCGGTATGCCCACCCGGCCAAACTGTACCAATTGTATTATTATAAATAACACAGTGTGCGAATTCGGTCAATTTCAAAACAGTTACAAAATGGATTCATTTTTTCCATAAGCCGGGCAGTTTGGCTGATTTTAAGAAATTTTTGCATCGAACTTGCATCTTTTGTTCCGGAAGCAGGCCGTTTACACCTCTATACAAACTTATAAAAATGATATATAATAAAAAATTAAGATTTATGCATCCCGATGTCATTCCAGAAAAGAAGATGCATCTCAGCTTGGGAGGTTTTTACGATGTCTGTACAGCAACAAATGGAGCGGGCGCTGCGGGAAAGTGCCCGCATGGCAGCGGAAGATCTGGCCGGCACCATCAACGGCTGGATGCCGCCGCGTTTTGAATCCTGCGATGCGGATAGCCGCACCTATATCTGTTCCTTTGCCATGCGTAAAGAATACGCAAATCCCGGCGGCAACCTGCACGGCGGTTTGGTCGCTGTGGTATTTGACACCGCCATGGGCCATTTGGCCCGCTTTTACTGCGACCATATGACGCCCACTGTTTCCCTGTCTATCTCTTATCTGCGGCCGGTTCCCGTGGATCAACCGCTGTTTGTCCGGGTACATATGGATAAGCCCAGCAGCACAGTGGATTACATCACGGCCGAGCTTTATACAGCCGGTGCTCCGGAAAAAATTCTGGCCACAGCCTCCGGCGTTTATTTATCCCTTTCCAAAGAATAAAAAGACACATCGGGCGGACAACTTTATGTCCGCCCGATGTGTTTTATGATTCCGCCGCGCCCGCCAAACGCTCCAGCGCGGCATACAGCACCTGCACCTGGGCATCATTGGTGATAAGCACACGATTCGGCGCATTTTCTCTGCTCCGGGCTGCACAGCCCACATCACAGCCGGAAAGCACAATGGCAAGATCCGCCGGTGCATCCAGATCGTAATGATAAGAAAACAGGGGGAATTCCCGCTGCAGGCGCGCTGCCAGAGCCACCCGGTCATATCTGGGGTTGCAGCCGCCGCAGTAATGAATGACAACGGTTTTCATGACGAATGCCGCTCCTGCAGCAGCTGCCGTGCCTGTTCCAGCAATGCATCGCTGACGCCTGTTACCAGCACTACCCCCTTCAATGCCGGAATGGCAGCACGCAGCTTCTCTTCCACCAGGCTCTCCATGGTCAGTTCTGCCGAAGGACATCCGCTGCACCGGCCCAAAAGCCGCACACGAAGCACATCATTTTCCAACCCTTCCACCTGGATATCTCCGCCATGCCGCGCCAGCTCCGGACGGACGTTC
Source organism: Candidatus Pseudoscillospira faecavium (assembly GCA_904420565.1). Classification (GTDB taxonomy): domain Bacteria; phylum Bacillota; class Clostridia; order Oscillospirales; family Oscillospiraceae; genus Pseudoscillospira; species Pseudoscillospira faecavium. Next base: position 1,597 of record CAJFVV010000073.1, on the reverse strand, counting down.
TCCTCCAGCACGCGCTCAATTTCCTCCATCGCTGCTTTATTCATGCACTTCTCCCCTTTATATTCCTTCCACAGCGCCCTTCCGCCATGCCTTCGTAAATTTTGCTCTTTAAATATTCAGTATCTTTATTATACAAAGATTCCCCCATCATTCAAAGAGATAAAAACACGGCGGGGAAACGCATTCTTCCGCTGCAAACGGCAGATCATGCAAGGAAAGACTGACTGATGATATAAAATTCCTCCTGACTGCGCCGGTATTCCTTCTCCTTTTTTTCCAGCGTACTGTCATACTTTTCCGCATCTTCTACGTTGATTGCCATAACAGGGCTTTCGTGGTAAACCCACCGGTGTCCCTGCAGACTGCCCGGGATCAGCTCTTTCACCATCATAGCTGCGGGATATTTCCCGTTTTCCGCGCTCACATGGTATTTCTTGCAGCTTTTAAATCCGCGGCTCACATAATTGGCCGGACTGCCGAAAATAACAATCGTGTCATATCCCAACTCTACAGCCCGCTCAAAGGAATGCTCCATAAGGCGCTTCCCATAGCCCTGTCTCTGGTATTGCGGTGCAATACAAACCGGCCCAAACGTCAAAATGTTCTTTTCCTTCCCGGCCTCGTCGATCAATTTGGCTTTGGTGTACATGATATTCCCTATCACTTGGCCGCCGCATTCCAAAACAAAATCAAGCTCCGGCACAAAATCCTCGTGCCCCCGCATGATATGCACCAGATAATGTTCCGTACATCCCGGCACATAAAGATTGTAAAACGCTTCTCTTGTGATGCTTTCCACCGCTTCATAGTCGTCTCTGCGCTCATTTCTGATACAAATTGTACGCTCCATAAAACGTCCTCCATCGATTTGAACTGATTTTTTATGGCGGCACGTTTCCTTCCTGCATCATTTCATTCAGAAAACAGGCCAACGCTGTAAACAGCATACCACAAAATTTCCCCCATAGATACCATTTCTAATCATTTATTCAGAGCGTAAAAATTCCCCGCGCTGGTAGGACGCAGGGACTGCAGCAGTGCGGCCTGCAGCCCTCACCGTGTTGGCAGCCATGTTCTTAAGAACGCTCTTCTTTGCAGATGCAACTGCGTCAGGGCCGGCAGCAGAAGCGATCATCAGGTTTGTACCGAGGGCGGCGCTATCCCCGGCACCACCAGTGTTTGGAGACGCAGCCACCTCACCCACTGCCTGGATCACAATGGTGCGCACTTCGCCGTCTGTGATTCTGTACCAGACCTTATCGGTGCCGGTGGTTTATGCCAGATCAGTGGCTGTGCTGTGCGAACCGCTTTTCAACGCACGCCGGAGGGCACGCAACGCTCTGCCGGCGCTGTTTTCCCGACGGCAAAAATTTTTTCTTTTGTGTTGCACGCCGCCGTGCGACAAAAGTGTTGCCCTACACCCATGTGTAGGGCAAAATTTTTGCTCTCGTTTTCGTCAAAGACCGGCCCCGGGCGGCAGAAATCGTCCGGGGCCGGCAAAAATCGACTGCAAAAAGGAGAATGTGATTTGAATTATACGCAAAATTATCAGTTGAACCAGTGGGAAGCTTCCGACCGTGTCCTGCGGGAGGACTTC
>CAJFVV010000072.1 GCA_904420565.1 Candidatus Pseudoscillospira faecavium | reverse complement strand
AGAAGGAGTTTAACCTATGGGCAAAATTGTGAAAGTCTCCGGCCCGCTGGTGGTGGCCACCGGCATGCAGGAGGCCAACATGGCCGACGTGGTGCGTGTGGGTGAGCAGCGGCTGATCGGAGAAATTCTGAATATGAGCGGCGACGCTGCTTCCATCCAGGTCTATGAAGAGACTGCCGGCCTGGGGCCGGGCGCCGACGTGGTCACCACCGGAGCTCCCCTGTCCGTGGAACTGGGGCCCGGTATGATTGAGAATATTTACGATGGTATCCAGCGCCCGCTGGAAGAAATTATGAAAAAGGTGCAGGGCAACAACCTGCCCCGCGGCGTGGAAGTACCTGCCCTGGATCGGGAGAAAAAGTGGACGTTTGTCCCGGTGGCCAAGGTGGGGGATCAGGTGTCCGGCGGTGATGTGCTGGGCACGGTCCAGGAGACGGATTCCATCCTCCACAAGATTATGGTGCCCCCCAATCTCAGCGGCACTGTGGCGTCCATCCAGGGCGGCGAATTCACGGTCACCGAAGTGGTTGCCACGCTGACCTGCGGCGACGGCGAGACAAAAGAGCTGACCCTGATGCAGAAATGGCCCGTGCGTGTGGGCCGTCCCTATAAGCATAAATATCCGCCCACACAGCCGCTGCTTTCCGGCCAGCGGATTGTGGACACCCTGTTTCCCGTGGCGAAGGGCGGCACCGCTGCGATCCCCGGCCCCTTCGGCTCGGGCAAAACGGTGATGCAGCATGCTCTGGCCAAGTGGTCGGATGTGGATCTGGTGGTTTATATCGGCTGCGGCGAGCGCGGCAATGAGATGACCGACGTGCTGCGGGAGTTTCCTGAATTGGTGGACCCCCGCACAGGGCAGTCCCTGATGAAGCGCACCGTGCTCATTGCGAATACGTCCGATATGCCCGTGGCCGCCCGTGAGGCGTCCATCTACACCGGTATCACCATTGCGGAGTATTTCCGGGATATGGGCTATGACGTGGCGGTTATCGCAGACTCCACTTCCCGCTGGGCCGAGGCATTGCGCGAGATGTCCGGCCGTCTGGAAGAGATGCCCGGCGAAGAAGGGTACCCGGCATATTTGTCCTCCCGTTTGGCCCAGTTCTATGAGCGGGCCGGCAGCGTGTCCTGCCTGGGGTCCGAGGAGGACCGCCGGGGCAGCCTGACCGCTGTGGGCGCTGTTTCGCCGCCCGGCGGCGACTTGTCCGAGCCTGTTTCCCAGGCCACCATGCGCATTGTCAAGGTGTTCTGGGCGCTGGATTCCTCCCTGGCATACCGCCGCCATTTTCCGGCTATCAACTGGCTCAATTCTTACTCGCTGTATCTGGACTCCCTGAAGCCCTGGTACGATGAGCATCTGGGCCGGCAGTTCCTGGAAAACCGGGAGTGGGCCATGGCTGTCCTCCAGGAGGAGGCCGAGCTGAACGAAATTGTTCAGCTGGTGGGCAAGGATTCCCTGTCGGCCAAGGATCAGATTACCCTGGAAACGGCAAAGATGCTTCGGGAAGATTTCCTGCAGCAGAATTCCTTTGTGGATATCGACGCTTACTCCGAGTATGACCGCCAGGAGAAGATGGTGGCGATGATTCTTCACTACGACCGTCTGTGCCGCGACGCGGCGGATAAGGGCGCTGCTGTCAGCGAACTGTTTGACATCCCGGCCCGGGTGGACATTGGCCGCGCCAAGAGCGTGCCCGCGGATGAATATGTGGAAACCTATGCAAAGATTGAGCGCGATATGGAGTCGCAGATTGAAGCCATTGCGGCGAAGGGAGGTCAGGACTGATGATTAAGGAATATCGCACCATCCGGGAGGTTTCCGGCCCCCTGATGATTGTGGACCATGTGGAAGGCGTCACTTACGATGAACTGGGAGAAATTCAGCTGACCGACGGCTCCGTGCGCCGCTGCCAGGTGCTGGAGGTCAACGGGGACAAGGCTGTGGTGCAGCTGTTTGAGTCCTCTGCCGGCATCAATCTGGCGGACTCCAAGATCCGCTTTTTGGGCCATCCCCTGCAGCTGGGCGTGTCCGGCGATATGCTGGGCCGCGTGTTCAACGGCATGGGCCAGCCCATCGACGGCGGACCGGAGATTTTGGCCGAAGAGTTCCGGGACATCAACGGCCTGGCCATGAACCCCGCTGCCCGTGACTATCCCAATGAATTTATCCAGACGGGCATCTCTACCATTGACGGCCTGAACACGCTGGTGCGTGGGCAGAAGCTGCCCATTTTCTCCGGCTCCGGTTTGCCCCACGCCAATCTGGCAGCGCAGATTGCCCGCCAGGCCAAAGTGCTGGGGGACGATGCGAGCAATTTCGCCGTGGTCTTTGCCGCCATCGGCATTACCTTTGAAGAGTCCGACTTTTTTGTGCAGGAATTCCGCCGCACCGGCGCCATTGACCGCACGGTGCTGTTTACGAATCTGGCCAATGACCCCGCTGTTGAGCGTATTGCAACGCCGCGCATGGCATTGACGGCCGCGGAATATCTGGCGTTTGAAAAGGATATGCATGTGCTGGTGATCCTCACCGATATCACCAACTATGCCGAGGCTCTGCGCGAGATTTCTGCCGCGAAGAAGGAGGTCCCCGGCCGCCGCGGCTACCCGGGGTATTTGTATACCAATCTGGCAACCATCTACGAGCGCGCTGGCCGCCAGCTGGGCAAGAAGGGCTCCATCACCCTGATTCCCATCCTGACCATGCCGGAGGACGACAAAACTCACCCCATCCCCGACCTGACCGGCTACATTACCGAAGGGCAGATCATTCTGTCCCGCCAGCTGTACCGCGCCGGCATCAACCCGCCGGTGGACGTGCTGCCCTCCCTGTCCCGTTTGAAGGATAAGGGCATCGGCGAGGGCAAAACCCGGGAGGATCACTCCGGCACCATGAACCAGCTGTTTGCGGCCTATGCCACAGGCAAGGAAAACAAAGAACTCATGTCCATCCTGGGCGAGGCGGCCCTGTCACCTACGGACCTGCTGTACGCCAAGTTCGCCGATGAGTTTGAAAAGCGCTATGTCAGCCAGGGAACGGAGGAGAACCGTTCCATTGAGGAGACGCTGAATCTGGGCTGGGAGCTGCTGAGCATCCTGCCCGCCTCGGAGCTCAAACGCATTAAGCCGGAGTATATCGAAAAGTATCTCCCGAAAAAAGAGTAAGGGGGGAGATTCATGGCTTCTACCACCATCAACCCCACCCGACAGGAGCTGACACGGCTGAAAGGGCGCCTAAAAACCGCCGTCCGCGGCCATAAGCTGCTGAAGGATAAGCGGGACGAATTGATGAAACAGTTTTTGGACACTGTGCGGGAAAACCGGGCCCTCCGCCAGAAGGTGGAGGAGGCCCTGATGCGGGCACACGCTTCATTCACCGTGGCCTCTGCGCTGATGTCTGCGGAAATGCTGGAGCAGTCCCTGCTCTATCCCAAGCAGAGTGTGGAACTGGATATGACCTTCCAGAATGTCATGTCGGTGAATGTGCCCCAGTATCAGTTCAAGACAAAGAGCGATAACCCCGGGGAAGTCTATCCCTACGGTTTTGCCAATACCTCCGGCGAGCTGGATGACGCTGTGGACGCTATGGCGTCGGTTTTTCAGGATATGCTGAAGCTGGCTCAGATTGAAAAAACCAGCCAGCTGCTGGCAGAGGAAATTGAGAAAACACGCCGCCGCGTCAACGCTTTGGAATATGTTAAAATTCCTGAGATGGAGGAAAATATCCGTTATATCTCCATGAAGCTGGATGAGAACGAACGCTCCAACACCATTCGGCTGATGAAGGTGAAGGATATGATTTTGCAGGAATCCATCGAAGAGCGCCGGGCGGAAGATGCCCAGGCCATCGCTTCTTTTGGCGGAAAAGCCGCCGGGGATGAAACCTGACATGTCCGGGAATAAAAAAGCTGCCCCTACAGGGGCAGCTTTTTTGCAGCTGTATGTTCATTTCATAAACATCCGAATCAGTTTTTCGCCGGTTTTTGTATAGGGCGCATAGCGCATGGGCAGGTCGAGCCAGGTGGACTTATCCACAATGCTTTTCTCGTGGGAAAATGTGTCGAAACTCTTTTTGCCGTGGTAAGAACCCATGCCGCTGTTGCCCACACCGCCGAAGCCCAGACGGCTGGTGGCCAGATGGATAATGGTGTCGTTGATGCATCCGCCGCCGAAGGATACCCGGCGCAAGAAGCGCTCTTTGACCGCTTTGTTTTCTGTGAACAGGTACAAAGCCAGGGGATGGGGACGGCTGCGGACGAAGGTTTCCGCTTCTTCAATGGTGTCGAAGGTCAGCACGGGAAGGACGGGACCAAAAATCTCTTCCTGCATCACTGCATCCTCCGGAGTGACGTTATCCATCACTGTGGGCTGAATTTTCAGCGTAGCCGGGTCAGAGGCGCCGCCGATGACGACTTTTTCCGGGTCAATCAGGCCGCACACCCGGTCGAAATGCTTTTGATTGATCATTTTTACATAGCCGTCGTTGGTCAGAGCGTTTTCGCCGTACATAACGGTGATCCACTTGCGCACAGATTCCAAAAACCGCTCTTTCACGCTGCGTTCAATCAACAGATAGTCCGGTGCCACGCAGGTCTGCCCGCAGTTGAGCAGCTTGCCGAATACCAGGCGCTTGGCCGCCAGATCCAGTTTGGCGGTGTGGTCCACAATGCAGGGACTTTTTCCGCCCAGCTCCAGGGTAACGGGGGTCAGGTGGCGGGCGGCTTTTTCCATCACTTCTTTGCCCACGGTGACGCCGCCGGTGAAGAAGATGTAGTCAAATTCCTGATCCAGCAGGGCTTTGTTTTCCGCGCGGCCGCCTTCCACCACGGTCACGTATTCCGGAGGGAAGCATTCCCCTACCAGCGTGCGGATGATGGCTGAGGTGGCGGGAGAGTAGGCCGAGGGCTTGACGACACAGCAGTTGCCTGCAGCGATGGCGCCGATCAGAGGATCCAGCGTCAGCATAAAAGGATAATTCCAGGGCGACATGATCAGGGCAACACCATAGGGTTGCTTTACCGTGAAACTTTTGGCGTGGAACTGGGCCAGGGGTGTCGCCACGCAGCGGTCCTTTGCCCAGCGGCTCATGTGCTTTTGCACATAAGACAGCTCGGAAAGGGTCATGCCGATTTCACACATGTAGCTCTCTGTGGGAGATTTGTTCAAATCCGCGCGCAGAGCGGCGTTGATGTCCGCTTCGTGGGTCAAAATCGACTGGCGCAGCCGAGCCAGCGCATCGCGGCGATAGGAGAGGGAGAGGGTTTTACCCTCCATGAAAAACTGACGCTGCCGGGCAACGGTTTCTTCAATGTTCATTTTATGTCCTCCTTTGGCATGAGCCGAATATACATCGCTTCCAGTTCCCGGCGATTCATGAGTTTCGGCACGGGATAAAGCGGATTGGATTCCTTGGCAGCATAGGCGGCCATGGCGGGGATGTCCTCCACGCGGATTTCCGGGATGGAAGTAGGAATCTGCATGGCGGCATTCATGCTTTTCACCCAGGTGATAAACTTTTGCGCGGCTGTGGCGTCGCTGTCACTGGAGCCGGCCAGAGCTGCTTTGCGGGCGAGTTTTGCCAGGGGCTTCTGACAGCTGGCGCCATAGGCTTCTAAGAAATAGGGCAAAATAATGGCGTTGGCCAGACCGTGGGGAATTCCATAGCGCCCGCCCAGGGAGTGGGCGACCCCGTGGACATAGCCCACATAGGAGCGGGTGAAAGCTACACCGGCGCAGTAAGCTGCCCGGAGCATTTTGGCACGGGCTTCTGCATCACTGCCGTTTTCATAGGCGCGGCGCAGATACTGGGCGATCAGCACCACGGCCTCCTCCGCCATGGCGCGGGTCAGGGCAGTGGTGGAGCGGCCGATATAGGCTTCCACAGCATGGGTGAGGGCATCCATACCAGTGGTGGCAGTTACCATGGGGGGAAGGCCCAGCGTCACATGATAGTCCAGCACTGCCAATTCCGGAATCAGGGCAAAATCATTGATGGGGTATTTATGATGGGTGACAGGGTCGGTGATCACGGCGGCCAGGGTGGTTTCGCTGCCGGTACCGGCAGTGGTGGGCACGGCGATCAGCAGCGGCGTTTTGCGCAGCACTTTCAAAAGACCGCCCATTTGCTGCACGCTTTTGTTGGGACGGGCAACGCGGGCACCGGCGGCTTTGGCGCAGTCCATCACGGAACCGCCGCCGAAGGCCACCATGGCCTGGGCACCGCTGGAAAGATAGAGGGCGCGGCAATCTTCTACATTCTGCACTGTGGGATTGGGGACCACATCGTCGAAAACGGCGCAGGAGATGCCGTGCATGTCCAGATCCTGTTCTAATGAGCGGGTCATATCCAGCGCGCGCAATGGCTTGTCCGTAATCAGAAGCACCGAAGAAACACCCTGTTTCTGCAGATATAAAGGCAGATCCCGCAGGGCGCCCAACAGCTGCGGCTCGCGATAGGGCAGTGCAGGAAGCGCAAGGCGGAATACCAGCTGATAAGTACGACAATAAAGTTTTTCCAGTACGTTCATAAACAATCCATCCTGTTAAGTGTAATATTTTACCGCCTTATTGAGATTTGTGGCGATGGTGCGCAGAGTATTATAAAAGACAGCCAGATCTTCCGGCGGAATATCGCGGCTGACAAAATGATTGATTTCCAGAATCAACTTGTGAACTTCGGCGGCGATATGGGCACCGGCATCAGTTAAACGATAGGGGCGCTTGTAAGCGCCTTCCCCGGGGGATTGCTCCACATAACCGGCGGCAGCCAGTTCCCGCATAACGCGGGAAATCTGAGCGCGGTCCACCTGCTCCAAGTCCAGCAGGGCGCGCTGGGTCAGTCCTTTGCTGCCAGCCTGATACAGGTGCCACAGACAGTCGGTATGCATAGCGGAAAGACCATATTTTCCCATATTTGCACTTTTGAGTTTTCCGATATCCTTCAAAGTAGAGGAGGTCAGCGCCAAATATTGCGCAAACCGTGTGGTGCCGCTGGAAAAATCCATGGGATAAGATCACCGCCTTTCCCTTGCAATGCAATAGAACAGAGGGACTATATCACAAAAATGTTGAGTTGTCAATGAAACGAAAACCACAATTTCTGTTTTCAGAAAAAGGGGAGAGCCGCATTTGAAAAATGAGGCTGCGGCGCAAAAAAGCCGATGCCACCGGAGGGCATCGGCCTTTTTGGGAACGAAGGAATAGGAAAAAGGGATATTTCTGAGAAATAGAAAGGAAGTCAGCCGGCACGGCTGTTGCCGAAGGGGTTATATCCGTAATAATACTCGTAGAGATTGGAATCATTTCCGCTGCCGGTGTTGTCATTGTTGGCGGCGGAAGCGGTATCCTGCGGCTGTGAGCCAAAGGTGAAATCAATGGTAACCTCTTCACCGCTGCGGTTCACTGTCATCTGCACAGTATCGCCGGCTTTATAATTTCTCTTGGCTGCCATCAAATCCGTCATGGAAGTGATGTCTGTGTCGCCGAGTTTGATGATGATGTCACCGGCTTGCAGGCCGCTCTGGGCGGCTGCGCCGTTCTGTTCAATGCTGTAAACAAACACGCCGCTGGATGTGGGCAGGTTGTACTGCATCTGCAGCTGTTCCGTTACAGAGCCGCCGGTGATGCCGAGGTACGCCTTATCGGTCACATAACCGTTTTCCATAATATCCTGAACCATGGCGTAAACATCGTTGATGGGAATGGCAAAACCAAGGCCTTCCACAGTGGTATCGCCGTAAGTGGAATATTTGGCCGACACAATGCCGATCACTTCACCGTAACTGTTCAGCAGCGGGCCGCCGGAGTTGCCGGGGTTGATGGCGCAGTCCACCTGGATCATATTAAAAGGAGTGCCTTCCACGGTGATGGCCCGGTTTGCCGAGGAGACGGAGCCGGAAGTCATGCTGAAGGTCAGCTCGCCCAGCGGGTTGCCGATGGCAATGACACTGTCGCCCACATTGACTTGATCGGAATCGCCGATGGTCACAGGCTGAAGGCCGGTCACATCCACTTTGATAACGGCGATATCATAGTCTTCATCGCCCCCGATATAGGTGGCTTCGTAGGTGTCGCCGCTGTAGGTGGTTACCTCAATGGTGGAAGCATTTTCTACCACATGGTAGTTGGTCAGGATATAGCCGTCGTTGGTCAGGATAAAGCCGGAACCGGAGGAGGCCTGCTCCACCGTTTGACCGAAGAAGTTTGTTTCCGTGCCCACATTGATGCTGACTACGGAGTTGACATTGGCGGCGTAATTTTCTGCATTGGTCATTTCTGTCTGGCCGTCTACTGCCACTTCTTTTACTTCGTTGACAGTGCGGTCACTGACCTGCACTGTGGTGGAACCGCGCAAAAAGGTGTTGCCGGCTGCGCTGCCCAAAGTGCCGCCCACCAGACCGCCGCACAGGGCGCATACTACAGCGATGGCAATGAACTTTCCGGCACCTCTGCCCTGCTTGGGCGTTTTTTCGCCGCCGCCATTGCTGCCGCTGTGATGAAAACCACTGCCAAAGCGCTTATGCTGACGCTCGTAAAGGGGGACGCCCTGCTGTGCCTGCTGAGCCGGTTCCGCCTGATAAGCGGAGGCCTGGCCCTGCGGCTGAGTGCCGTTATTTTGGCTGCTGCTATCAGGCTGAGACTGTTGCTGTGCGGCAGTGGCCTGATAACCGCTGTCGGGCTGGGGAGCACTGCTGGACTGAGTGTGTGCAGCGGATGTGTTCTGCGGAGCGATAGTTTCCCGCTGGCCGCCGGCACTGTGGTAAGCGCCGTTTTCCGGCGCAGGATTGTTCCAATGATAAGGTTCACCCTGGTTGGGTGTTTCGGATGGATTGGAATGGTTGTTCATAGCGTTGTTGTGCTCGTCATACATCATGGATTCCTCCCATTGCAAGAATCAGAACAAGGGTAAGCGCATCGCGTTTTTCCTTTGGATTGTCTGTATTGTAAAATGGATTTATGTCTAAAGTATGAAGAAATTGTGCAAAAAATTTAAATAATTTAAAGAATGATTCAGCGGGCACACTGCTGTGCGCCCGCTGAAGAAAAAACTGCAGAATATGGTATCAGCTGCGGCGGCGCTGCACCAGGCGGATCATGCGCCAGGTGGAATCCACCACCAGAATGCCGATGGCCAGTGCTCCGGCCATACCCAGCGTGTGCAGGCCCTCGGAAATAAACAGGGCGGTGTCCCCCTGGATGCAGTACTCCATGGTGTGATAAATGCCGGCGCCGGGGACCATGGGGATGATACCGATGAGCAGATAGGTGGTCACGGTGCGCTTTTGCAGCCGGGCCAGCACTTCGGCATAAAAGGAGACTGCGGCAGCACTGAGGAAACCGGCGAAAAAATCCGGGGCGAACAGCAGTGTGAGCAGATAGACCAGCCAGCCCAGTGCGCCGCCCACAGCAGCCCAAAGGATCGGGCTGCCATGCAGGTTATAAAGCCCGCCAAAACCGAGGCAGGCGACAAAGGCATAGAGAACAGGAAGAAAATCAATGGCTTCCATATGCATCACCTCAAATCAATGCCAGCACAATACCAGTGCCCAGGGCGATGCTGGCAGCAATTAAGAGCGCGCCCATCAGTTTTGTGATGCCCGTCAGCCAGTCGCCGACGATGATTTCGCGCATAAAGTTGGTGATCATCACGCCGGGCAGCAGTGTCATAAATACGCCGATGATGATTTCGCTGCGGTTTATGCCAAAGCCCAGGTGTACGAACAGGCAGGCCAGCAATGCGCTCAGGGCGCTGGCCAGGATGCTTTTGTAAAAGAGGTTGGCTTCCAAGCGCCCCATGATATACATGGCCGCAGCCACTGCGCAGCCGATTACAGCCGCTGCTGCGGCGTCCAGCCAGATACCGCCCCAAAACAGGGCAAAGGCACCGGAGCCTACGGCGTAGGCCAGCATCTGCATAAGCAGCGAGTAGAGCGGCGTCTGCTCCACGGCGGCAATCTGCGTCCAGATTTCAGCAGCTTCCGGCCGGGTTTCGGAGATGAACCGGCACAGCTGGTTCCAGGCATTCAACTGCTCCAGATCAACGCTTTTCAGACTGGAAGCGCGGCACATTTTGGAGTGGGTGGAGCCATCTTTGCCTGTCAGGTCGATGTGCAGATAGTTGGGAATGGAAAACACCTGACATTCGCCCAGGTTATAGGCATCCACCACATGGAGCACAGAATTTTCCACGCGGTAAGCCTCGGCACCGGATTCCAGCAGTCCCTGACCGATGCGGGCGGCGATGGCGAGGATTTCTTCGCAAGTCATCGTCTTTTTCTCCTCCTGTTAAGCAGTGTGTTGATCCAGCGTATTATGCGGCGGCATTTTTGGTGCACGGTTGACAGTATAGATGCCGGCACAGACCAAAACCAGCGCGGCCAGGCTGATCGGTCCCAATGCCTGGGTGTTTTCCTGCAGCAGCAGGGCTGAGAGCAGCACGCCGAATACCGGAGTCATAAAGCTGAACACTGTGACCCGGGAAACCGGGTTGTATTTCAGCAGAATTCCCCACAGGGAATAGGCAACAGCGCTGATGCAGCCCAGATAGAAAAGCATCAGCGGTGCCAGAGGCGCTATTTGGCCCGGATGGCCGCCGGCGATGCCGCCGCAGGCCATCATCACTGCGCCGCCCACCACGAACTGCCAGCCTGAGAGCAGCACCGGGTTATCCTCCGTGCTGTAGCGCTTGAGGAATACTGAAGAAAAGGCATAGGAGATGGTGGAGAGAAAGATGAAGCCCTCGCCGGTGATGTGGAAGCCGCCGCCCAGGCCGCCCTGGTTCAGATTGACCAGTACCACCCCGGCAAAGCCGATGGCGCAGCCTGCCAATTTGCGTGCGCTGAGCTGCTCCTGCCGGAAAAGCACCGCGGCAATCAGCAGGGCCACAAAGGCGCTGGAGGCGCCGATGATAGAGGCTTTCACGCCGGTGGTGTTGGCCAGGCCGATGTAGAAAAAGACATATTGAATGATGGTCTGCAGCAGGCTCAGGTGCCCAATATGGCGCCAGGTGCGCACAGTGCGGGGCAGCAGAGGCCGCCGCGCCGCAACAGAGCCGATCAGCACTGCCAGAATGCCGGCCAGGAAAAAGCGCATGCCGGCAAACAGCAGAATAGAAGGGGTGTGCTGGGTGTCGATGCCGAACAGCCCATAGCCCAATTTGACACAGGGATAGGCGCTGCCCCAGAGAGCGCAGCAGACAGAAGCCAGCAGGCAGACCATGATGGGTTTTGTCAAAATAGAGGAAGATGTGTTCATATAGGTTGTGTACTCCTTTGGCTGCAAGCCAGTATAGCACAGGAAAAATCGCCTTGTAAAGAGCCGCGTGCTTTGTCTGAAAGTACAATTTAGTTTGTGCAATTTATAGAAATGCACACAGGTTGCTTCCATGCATTAAACATTTTGGGTACCATAAAAATATAAAGAAATGATAAAGAAAAATATACAAGCGATTCGGAAGCAAAGTACAGACAGCTGGGGGGAGTGTTGGCATCAACAAATGGAATTTTGGCAGGTTTTGCAAAAGAAAACAATCAGGTAATAAAATGATGCCGAAAGGGACGGCAAGCTATGCGCGGTTTTAGAAAGGAAGGTGCGCTATGAAATACGACAGTGCGAAAAAAGCAGGATTGGCGGCCCTTGCTGCGGCAGAGCCATATGTCATCATGCCGGATAAAGCCACCTTGCTCGACAGCAATCTGACAGCGGATGGAACGGTGAACAACCCGGATCGAATCATGGTTTTGATCTATCCTCTGTCGGAGAATCCCCCTGCGAGTCCTGCGATCCGGGAGTTATAGAGCAGCTTGTTTGCTGCCGGATCTTCAGATGCTGCCGACAAAACGATGGCCTGCACTGCTGTATGACAGCGAGATATCGTTTCTGAAAAATGCAAAAACAGCAAGGCATACTATTTATAGTATTTACACCGCAGATGAAATCAGAGGGCGGCGCCAATGGCATGCAGCGATACCAAAGCACAAAAAACGGGTGCTCCCGTCGGGAGCACCCATTTTATATGCCGTTATGCGTCGCCTGCGCAGCGCGCGGCCCTGCAAAAATCCCGGATACACGCTTCCGGAGCGGAAACACAGCGGCCCTGCCAGCTGTTCCACCGCGCCAGCGTCTGGTCGATGCTGCCCAGCACCCGCAGCTTGTCTGTTGTCCACAGCGGGGCCAGAAGGGTTTTCTTGTCGCCGTCGCCGGTCAGGCGCTCAATCACGATTTCCGGCGGCAGCAGTTCCAGCTGGCAGCAGACCAGCTGCACATATTCCTCCAAGGACATGGGACGGTATTGTCCGCTGGTGAAAAGAGGTTCCATTGCGGTGCCGCGGATGATGTGCAGCATTTGCAGCTTCACAGCGTCCGGCTTCAGCTGCCCCAGATAAGCTGCGCTTTGGAGCATCATTTCCGGGGTTTCGCCGGGCAGGCCGTTGATGAGATGCACGCAGACGCGGATACCGCGCCCTTTCAGCGCATGAAAAGCGTGCTCGAATACACCAAGGGGATAGCAGCGGTTGATGCGCACAGCCGTGGCTTCATGGATGGTCTGCAGCCCCAGCTCCACCGTGAGCGCTGTGCGGCGCGCAAGTTCGGATAAGAGATCCAGCACTGCATCCGGCAGCGTATCCGGCCGGGTGGCGATGGAAAGCCCCGCGATGCCCTCGCATGCCAGTGCCTGCTCATAAAGGAACTGAAGCTGGGTTGGGGACGCATAAGTATTGGTATGGGCCTGAAAATAGGCGATGGCCCGGGCGGATTTGTCCTTGCGGCGCAGCCGGGCCAGTTCAGCATTTATTTGGTTTTGCACGGATATTTCCGGCGGCGCGGTAAAATAGCCGCTGCCGCCGCTGCAAAAAATACAGCCGCCCCTTCCCCTGCTGCCATCAATATTGGGACAGGTGAAACCGGCGTCTACTACCGCTTTATAGAGTTTGTATCCGCGCTTTTTGTTTTCATAAGATAGCGTATGATAGCGCTTGTTTTCATAGGCATAAGGGAAATCGGCAGCGGTCACGGTGAATTCCTCGCTTTTCAGGTTTTTTTGGTCAATTTTTCTCCGCATTTGGGACAGGTGATTTCCACCTTGCCAATGCCGCGGGGCACGCGCAGCACAGCGCCGCAGTGTTTACAGCGGTAGTAGCGGTGCGCTTTGTCCTGACGGCGCGCTTTGCGGGCGCGGCTGTTGGCGCCTATGCGGGAGAGAAAGCGAAGATAGGCCGCATTTTCTGCCTGCCGTGCCGGGATGTTGCGGGAGAGGATGCGATAAAAAGCATAGAGAATGATGCCGAGGGCCAAAAGCTGCAAAATCCGGATGCCCGCAAAAATGGCGAACATGCACACGCCAAGATAAAGCATCAAAAGGGTGAAGCTGAGTTCGTCGCTGCCGTAACGACCCACCATAAGATTTTGCAGCCATTTTTTCATACTGGATACCTCGCAAAAAAATTTGACCAAAATTCAAAAAATGTTTACATTTTTTGCCCTGTTGTCCATTGAAAGACAAAATGGATTGTGCTATGATATTTAGCAGTCGATAAGTGAGAGTGCTAAAATATTCCCTGTTACATTGTTTTTTATTATAAACACTGTGCATGGAAAGTTCAATTTTTTCCGGCATTGTTCAAAATTTATTTACATTATCGCACGCGGGAAACTGCGCGCATGACAACGGAGGCATGAAATACTATGGCAAAGAAACAATTTAAAGCGGAATCAAAACGGCTGCTGGATCTGATGATCAATTCGATTTACACGCACAAAGAAATTTTTCTGCGTGAACTGATCTCCAATGCCAGCGATGCAGAGGATAAGCTCTGCTATCTGGCCCTGACGGACGATCAGGTGGGGATGAGCCGCGGAGATTTTAAGATCACAGTCAAGGCGGATCCCGAGACGCGGCTGCTGACCATTACCGACAACGGCATCGGCATGAACAAGGAAGACCTGGAAAACAACCTGGGTGTGATTGCCTCTTCCGGTTCTTACCGTTTCCGCCAGGAGATGGCTGAGAAAGAGGAAAAGAATGAGGAAGTGGACATCATCGGCCAGTTCGGCGTGGGCTTCTACTCCGCCTTCATGGTGGCCGATTCCATCACCGTGACCACGAAGAAATACGGCGAAGAGCAGGCTTGGGAGTGGAAATCCTCCGGCGTGGATGGCTACACCATTTCTGAAGCGGAACGCGACGGTGTCGGCACGGATATTGTCATGCATATTAAGGAAAACGCTGAAGGGGAAAACTATTCCGAATTTTTGCAGGAGTATAAGCTGACGGAGCTGATCCGCAAATACTCTGATTATATCCGCTATCCGATTCAAATGGAAGTCACGGTCCACCGGCGCAAAGAGGGCAGCCCCGATGACAAGCCCGAGTATGAGGATGTCAAGGAAATGCAGACCATCAACAGCATGGTGCCCCTGTGGCAGCGCCGCAAGGGCGAGGTGACGGACGAGGAATACAACAAATTCTATCAGGATAAATTCTTTGATTATGCACCGCCTCAGCGCACAATTCCGATTTCCGTAGAGGGGACTGTAACCTATAAAGCGCTGCTGTTTATCCCGGGGAAAACGCCCTATGATTTTTACAGCAAGGATTATAAAAAAGGCTTGCAGCTGTATTCCGGCGGTGTGCTGATTATGGAAAACTGCGCCGATCTGCTGCCCGATTATCTCCGTTTTGTCAAAGGTGTGGTGGATACGCCTGACGTGTCGCTGAATATTTCCCGTGAGATGCTCCAGCACGACCGGCAGCTGCGCGTGATTGCAACGAACCTGAAAAAGAAGATCCTGGCAGAGCTGGCCAAGATGCTGCGCGAGGACAGGGAAAGCTATGAGACCTTCTTCAAGAACTTTGGCCTGGATCTGAAGTACGGCGTGCTGCAGAATTACGGCGCCAACAAAGCGGAACTGCAGGATCTGCTGCTGTTCTATTCCTCCACGGAAAAGAAGATGACCACCCTTTCGGAATATACATCCCGGATGCCGGAAAGCCAGAAATATATTTACTATGCGTCCGGCTCCAATCTCACCGCCATTGACGCTCTGCCCCAGACGGAACTGGTCAAGCAGAACCACATGGAAATTCTCTATTTCACGGAGCAGGCCGACGAGTTCCTGACGGAGGCCCTGCGCACCTATGGCGGCAAGGAATTTCGCAGTGTGCTCAACGATGACCTGGGCCTGGAAAATCAGGAGACGGCAGAAAATGAGGGCGATCACAGCGCTGTGCTGGACTTTGTCAAGAAAACCCTGGGCGACCAGATTAAGGAGGCACGGCTCTCCAAGAAATTGGTCAACCACCCTGTGTGCCTGAGTGCCGAGGGGGGCGTGAGCTTTGAGATGGAGAAATATATGGCCGCTGTGCAGCCGGAGATGGCGGTGAAAGCCGACCGGGTGTTGGAGCTCAATGCTTCCCACAGCGCTTTTAAGGCGCTGGAGGACGCGGTGGCCAACGATCCGGAGAAAGCGGCAAAATATGTCCGGATTCTCTTTGCCCAGGCGCAGCTGATTGCCGGATTGCCTCTGGAGAATCCCTCGGAATATGCAGATCTGGTCTGTGAACTGATGAAGTAAACGGTATATTGAGTAGCGGCGGTCCTCAAAAGAGGACCGCCGCATTGATGATCCGAAAGGGCAGATCTGTGCGCTGTGAAAGCCTGCAGCCCACGGGTGATGGTTTTGACATCTGCCAGGCGGGAAAAGCGGCTTGGAGAAAAGAATTTTGAAAAACTGTAAAAATCCTCTTGACAAATGCAAAACGGTTTAATATACTAAAGCATACAAAGCAAATTATGAAACCTTTGAGAAAGAGAAGTAGGCAGACTCATTTGAAGCAAAGCGAGCCTTGGACGGTGGAAGCAAGGCCTGAGAATCCTGCTGAATGGACTTTTGAGGGCGGCTTGAACGAAGCGCAGGCTTTCAGTAGATGCCGACGGGTTCCCACCCGTTATCCATCGGGGCACATATGATGGTATGTGTAGCGAGCGGGCGCCGCAGGGCGTCAATTTGGGTGGTATCGCAGAAGCAAGACGGCTTTTGTCCCATGGCGGGACGAGGGCTGTTTTTCTTTTTCCAAAAGTTGTTGGCAGCAGCTTTTCTCCATCTGCCGCCCAAATTTATCAATAAGGAGAATGGATTATGAAAAAGAACACGATGAAGAAACTGCTGGCTGTGGGCTGCGCCGGCGCCATGTCCCTGTCCCTGGCTGCCTGTGGGAACGGAAATACCAACACGCCTTCCTCTTCCGGTGAAGGCGGCGACGGCGTGAAGATTGGTATTCTGCAGTATGCCCAGCACCCTTCACTGGATAATTGCTATGATGGCGTGCTGCAGGGCTTGGAAGAAGCAGGCTATGTGGACGGTGAAAACGGTGTCAGCATTGAATTCCAGAATGCCAACGGGAGCACATCCGATGCCGATATGATGGCAAAAACCATGGTTTCTTCCGGCTGTGATATGATCATTGCCATTGCCACGCCCGCTGCTATGAGCGCTTATTCTGCGGCCAAGGATGAGAATGTGCCGATGATTTACTGTGCGGTGTCTGACCCGGTGGGTTCCGGCCTGGCCCAGGATTTGGAAAATCCCCAGACCGGTGCTTCCGGCACCATGGATTCCCTGAATCTGGAGGGCCAGATGCAGATGATCCGGGCAATGCTTCCGGAAGCAGATACCATTGGCATTCTTTATACCACCAGTGAACCCAATTCGGTGGCGCATTTGCAGACTTTCCAGGAACTGGCGCCGGAATATGGTTTTACCATTGAGGCGGTGGGCATCACCAATGAGTCTGAGGTTGCCTCCGGCGCAGCGGCACTGGTGGCCAGAGGTGTTGATTGCGTCAATAACTTCACTGACAACAATGTGGTCAACAACCTTTCGACGCTGCTGCATGCGACAGATGAAGCGGGTATCCCCGTGTTCGGTTCTGAAGAAGAGCAGGTGCGCAACGGCTGCGTGGCTTCCGAATCCATTGACTATGTGGCACTGGGGGCAGAGACGGGCCAGATGGCAGCGTCTGTCCTGTCGGGCGAAGCGGATATCATGACACTGCCCGTTTCTGTGGTAACGGAGTCCTCTCCGGTTTACTCTGCAGCCAATCTGGAAAAATTCGGCATGACGCTGCCTGCCGATTACAGCGATGCAGTCAATCTGGATGAGTGAGCACGATGCTGACAAATAGTTTGAAATGATAAAATATATTGCCGGGAGACAAGCTGTCTCCCGGCAATCCCGCCGTTTGACAACGGATGGGAGAGGAGGACGCAACAATGGATGTCATTTTTTCCCTGCTGCAGAATGTGCTGGAAGAGGGGTTTATCTATGGCATAGTGGCCATGGGTGTGTATATTACTTATAAAATTCTTGATTTTCCGGATCTTTCGGTGGACGGCACTTTCCCGCTGGGCTGTGCTGTGACAGCGGCAATGATTGTGGGCGGCATCAACCCGTGGCTTGCCTGCATCGCATCATTTATCACCGGTATTTTGGCGGGCTGCATCACAGGTCTGCTCCATGTCAAGCTGCGGGTGACGGATCTGCTCTCCGGTATCATTGTGATGACGGGCTGCTGGTCCATCAACCTGGTTATTCTGGGTGCCCATATGCCAAATCCCCTGGCAGGCAATTCGCTGCTGCAGTTTTATAATATGCCCACGATTTTTACATCTTTTCCCATGTCGCTGCTGCCGGAGGGCATTTATCGTTATCGTGTAGTTATCTTGTCGGCAATTTTGGCGCTGGTGGTCAAATTCCTGATGGATTGGTTTCTGCGCACGAAAAAGGGCATGCTGCTGCGGGCAACGGGCGACAATGCGCAGTTTGTCACTTCTCTGGCAAAGGATCAGGGCGGCATGAAAATTCTGGGCCTGGCCATCGGCAACGGCTGTACGGCCCTGTCGGGTTCTATTTTGGCCCAGCAGGCGGAAAGCGCATCGGTTTCCATCGGCACCGGCATGGTGGTGCAGGCCCTGGCGGCGGTGATCATCGGCACCAGCGTCTTTGGGCGGATCAAGCAGCTCAAGTCCACATCTGCTGTGCTGCTGGGCACCATTTTGTATAAGGCAGTGCTGCTGGTGGCCATGCTGTGGCTGCCGTCCACCTTCCTGAAGCTGACCATGGCTGTTTTGTTTGTGGCTGCGCTGCTGACGGATCGTGTAGGAAAAAAGAAGGGGAGTGTGAGCCATGGCTGAACAAAAAACACTGGCTGAGCTGCGGCACATTCGAAAGGTGTTCAATGCGGGCACTGTCAGCGAAATGGAAGTATTTCACGATTTTTCCCTGACCCTGCATGAAGGGGAGTTCATCTCCGTGGTGGGCTCCAACGGCAGCGGAAAAACCACTATGCTGAACCTGCTGTGCGGTTCACTGCTGCCGGATGGCGGCCAAATTCTTCTGCATGATAAGGATATTACGAAGATGCAGGAATACAAGCGCGCCGCATTTTTCGGCCGGGTTTTTCAGGATCCGTCCAAGGGAACCTGCCCATCCATGACGATTCTGGAAAACATGTCCCTGGCAGACAACAAAGGCAAATCCTTCGGGTTTGCCGGCGGCGTCAGCCGTAAGCGGCTGGATTACTACAAATCCCAGCTGGAGCTGCTGCATCTGGGGCTGGAGGATAAAATCAATCTGCCCGTTGGCGTGCTCTCCGGCGGCCAGCGCCAGGCGCTGGCGCTGCTGATTTCCACTATGACACCCATCGAACTTCTGGTGCTGGATGAACACACGGCGGCGCTGGATCCCAAGAGCAGTGAAAATGTGATGGAGCTGACGGACCGGATTATTCGGGAAAAGAAGCTCTCCGCTATCATGGTGACCCACAATCTGCGCTTTGCAGTGGAATACGGCACCCGCCTTTTGATGATGGACAAGGGCCAGTGTGTCATTGATTCCGGCGCAGACGGCAAAGCCAATTATAAAATCGACGATCTGCTGCACACCTTTAATCAGATATCCGTGGAGTGCGGCAACTGAGCAACTGAATCAAAAAGGAAAAGGGATACCCTGCCTGCAGGCAGGGCATCCTTTTTTCAAGAAAAGAAAGACTTATTGAATAAAATGAGTGCGCACCCGCGGTTCATACTGGGGCGCGGTTACACCGAAACGACGACCGGCTTCAATGGATTTGAGCAGCCAGGCCATATTTTCCCCCAGGGTGCGCATGGTTTGCAGCCCTTCGGCGTCTTTATGGACGTCCTCCGGCGTGAAGCCATGCACTTGATTCCAATATTGCGAAGAAACTACCGGCATATTGCAGACGGTGAAATATTTGTTCAGCCGGTCAAAGGCGGCGCTTGCGCCGCCGCGGCGGCAGGATACCACGCAGGCGCCCAGCTTGCCGGCCATGCGCGGTTCACTGCAATAGAACAGCCGATCCAAAAAGGCAGTCAGCTGACCGGGAGGGCCGGCATAATAGACCGGCGCGCCGATTACGATGGCATCGATGGTGTCCAAGTGCGTGAGCACGGCATTGACCTGATCGTCAAAGATGCAGCGGCCGGTTTGGCCGCATTGGCCGCAGGCGGTGCAGCCGGCGATGGGTTTTGTGCCCAGATAAAGGATCTCAGTTTCGATGCCGTGGCGGTCCAGCGTTTGGGCCACTTCGGACAGTGCAGTGTAGGTGCAGCCGTATGGATGGGGACTGCCGTTGATTAATAACACTTTCATAGAAAATACCTTTTTTTTGCAGAAGCTCAGATTTTGTCCGCCAAAGCGGCGGCTTGGGCGCAGCCGTCCGTTTTTTCAATGGCGCCGGCTTCCAGCACGCCGGGTACCAGCACCTCGCCCACATTGGCCCAGTTGACCAATGCTGCTGTGCGTTCAAAGAAAAAGCGGACACCGTCCATCACACTGGGATCGCTTTCTTCACAGCAGGTGATTAAAGCTGCCTCTTTGCCAGAAAAGGGTCGACCAGCTATGCAAAAAGAATACATTTTATCAATGGCGGCCTTCAGCTGCGCTGGAACACTGTACCAGTAAACAGGCATAGTGAAGACCAGGGCGTCGGCTTCCTCGATGGCGGGCGCCATGGTGTTGAAATCGTCATCAAAACTGCAGGCTTTTCCGGTTTTGAAGCAGGTTTCGCAGGCGCGGCAGCCGCCGATGTTCATAAAAGCAGTGTCAAAGCGGGTCACGGTGTGGCCTTTGGCCTCGGCGGCTTTGATAAAGGCGTCCGTCATGGCGAAGCTGTTGCCGCCTTTTCTGGGGCTGCCGGTGAGTACAACGATTTTTTTACCCATTTTCGAAAACTCCTTTTCCCTTATGATGTGGATATAGCGTTACTGTTTTTGAATCGTATTGGAATTTTGGTTGTAGGCTTTGGCAACGCATTTCCATTCGCCGTTCATTTTCAGCAGCAGCAAGTAATCGGTGAAATCGATGCGCCCGCCCCACTTTTCTTCCAGCACACGGACTACAGCCAGGGATTCCTCCACGGCTACTACGTCGATGCGGGCTTTGAACTCATCGCCGCCGCCCACGCTGTCTACATTGTGGTAAAATTGCTCGATCGAACCGTGCTCCAGTTCCCCGTCGAGATAGCCGAACAGGACGGCTTCGTTGATGAACAGTTCCTTGGCATATTTGCTGTCGCCCTCCGCCACACTTTTGACGAATTTCTGTGCGGCCTCTTCCACGGCCTGATATTCCTTGATTTCAGATCTCATTGCAAACAGACTCCTTTTGTCACATTGGGGGGGGAATTCTGCCGGGCCCTTGACAGAAAACTTGATCCTGTATATGATCATAGTGCAAGCAATTTCAAAACGCAAGTACGCACATTCATGTGCGATACTTACTAAAAGGAGAGTGTAAATTGTGGGCTGCCTGCGGGATATTTCCCTGGAAACTTTGGCTGCGACAGGATTCAGCTACACGCTGTCGCTGATCAACGGAAAATATAAAATGGTGATTTTATATACACTGATGGAATTTGGCGTGGTGCGGTTCAATGAAATGAAAAAATACATCGGCGGAATTTCCTATAAAACCCTCAGTACCACCCTCAAAGAATTGGAAGCAGACGAACTGGTGCATCGGGAGGAATATCCCCAGATTCCGCCAAAGGTGGAATACAGCTTGACAGAGCGGGGCAAATCTTTGATCCCGATCCTGGACAGCATGTGCGAATGGGGCGACCAGCACCGTCTGCCGCCGCAGGAGCAGAAGAAAAAGGTGGAGAAAAATCAGGAGGCTTAAAGATCTGAGAAAACGGGCGCAGCAGCCTATCAGGCTGCTGCGCCCTTTATGCAGCGTGGTCAGTAAAGTTTTGTGAACAGCTCTGTATACCGGTCGATTCCCAATGCACCGCTGTCCAGAGCGATGCGTTCTGGGGTCATTTGGATTTTCCTGTGGGGATTTGGACAGACCACAGCAGGAACAAGACGGAGAGCATAATGGCAAAGCAATAGGGCAAATGGGGAAAGATGCCGCCGAACAGAGCAGTTATAAGGGACATCAGCACCGGAGAGAGGAACTGGGCAAGATACAGCGCTGCAGAGAGCAGCGGCATAACGGTAGCAGCGGCAGCCGTTCCGGCTTTTATGGAAGCTTCAGACATGATATAGGGAATACCCGCCCCGTTGGCAAAGCCCACAAAAACAGAACCAAGCAGCGTGCCTGCCCATCCGCCGAGCAGGGCCAGAAGCAAATAGCCGATTAGAAAGCACAGCGGCGCCAGAAATTTGGTTTTTGTACCCAACAATACCTTGGCGCGCACAAATAACAGCCCCCCGCAAAAGGCGACAAAATCCATGCCGGCCATGATTACTGCGATGTAATGCTGTGGAATAATGCCCTCGGCTGCCGTCTCCATGGCGAAATTGGATGGATAGAGGAAGAAAGCGGACATCAGCAGGAATATGGCCAGGATGTACACGGAATTGGCGCGAAATACGCCGCTGTGGTTTGCAGCTGCGCTGCCTGCTGTTTTGGCCGGAGATTTCTGGACAATTTTGTCATTGGGCAGATAGACCAGGCACAGCACAATGCTGATCAGGCCCATGAGATATACCAGGAAGCTGGCACGCCAGCTGAAATTGGCCAGCAGGCCAGACAGAAGGGTGGCGATGACGCCGCCCATCTGGTTCATGGCGGAGGAATAGCCCATCAGGCTCACCTGCTGCTCCGGGCGAAAATAGAAAGACAGCAGGCCAGTGGACAGCGGCATGATGATGCCCACGCCCATGCCCACCAGAGCGCGCATGAGCAGCAGCAAAAAGATGTTGTCAAACAGCCCGGCAGCGCAGCCGCCCACGGTGTAGAACAGCAGGCCGATGAGTACCAGTGTTTTCGCGCCGAGGAATTTGCAAAGTTTTGGAAAAATGAAATTGGTGAGAACAATGAACAGTGCCGGCACGCTGATAATCATTTGCACAAACAGCTGGCTGCTGTCGGTAAAATGAGCCTGAATCACGCTCAGCGCGGGGGCTACAGCGGCGCCGGCCATCACCGTCAGCAAAGAAAGGGACAAAATGCTCACGGTCAAACTTTTTTCATGAATCGATTGCTCAGACAAGAAAATCGCTCCTTTACGCAGTCTCAAAATTGAAAACCGAGCATAAAAAAATGCGTAAGTCCGTGTTTGGACTTACGCATTTTCTGCTACGCAACATCTGTATTTTAGCATGTATTTCAAAAAAATGTCAAACGAAAATTTAGAGGAAAGAAGCGTTAGGCATCGAAAAATTTTTCAGCGTAGCGGACGGTGCTCATGGCATCCTTGCCGTAAAAATCTGCGCCGATCTGCCGGGCATAAGCGCTGGTCAGCACGGCGCCGCCCACCATCACCTTGCATTCCGGCTTCTCTGCGCGCAGCAGACGAATGGTCTGCTCCATGTAGGGCACAGTGGTGGTCATCAGGGCGCTCAGGCCCACCAGAATGATATTTTCTGCCTTTGCAGTTTCCACGATGCGCTCCGGGGCCACGTCCTTGCCCAGGTCGAGCACGTCGAATCCATAATTTTCCAGCAAAGTCTTGACAATGTTTTTACCGATATCATGCACGTCGCCCTTCACAGTGGCAAGGATGATCCGGCCTTTGACTTCCTGTACCGTGCCGGATGCGTTCATATGGGCTTTGAGCACTTCAAAAGAAGCCTTGGCAGCGTCTGCGCTCATCAGAAGCTGGGGCAAAAACAGCCGCTTAGCTTCAAACCCCGCGCCCACTTCGTCCAGGGCGGGAATGAGTTCGCCGTCGATGATCTGCAGTGGCGGCGTGGTCTGCAGCAGCGCTGTGGTTTTCTCCGCGGCTTCGTGGATGAGACCGCGGAGCACTGCCTGATGCAATGTCAGCTCCCCAACGGCGGAAGCAGGCTTCTTTTCCTCAGCCTGGGCGCTGTAGCGGGCAATATAGGTTTGGCAGTGGCTGTCAAAGCCTGTCAGGGCGCAATAAGCGCGGTAGGCATCCATCATAGTCTCATCGCCGGGATTGACAATACCGGCACTCAGACCCCGGGCCATGGCCATGGTAAAAAAGGCGGCATTCAGCTTTTCCCGGCGGGGCAGGCCGAAGGAGATGTTGGATACGCCCAGCACTGTGTTCATGTGCAGCGTGTGGCGCACATAATCCAGTGTCTCCAGGGCAATGTTGGCATTGTCCGGCCCGGTGCTCACGGTCATGGCCAGGGCGTCTACAATTAAATCCTTTTCCGAAAGACCGTAGGTTTTGGCGGTGTTCAGAATTTTTTCAGCAATGGCGATGCGGCCGGCAGCGGTGTCCGGGATACCGTCCTCGTCCAAGGTCAGGGCTACCACGGCGGCGCCGTATTTTTTGGCCAGGGGAAATACGGCGGCCATGCTTTCTTCGCCGCCGTTGACGGAGTTGATCAGCGGCCGGCCGTTGTAGATGCGCAAAGCGCGCTCCAATGCGACGGGGTTGGAGGTGTCCAGCTGCAGCGGCAGGTCGCAGACGGCCTGCACAGCCTGAACGGCGGCGCAGAGCATTTCCGGTTCGTCAATTTCCGGAAGGCCCACGTTGACGTCGAGGATATGGGCGCCGCCCTCAGCCTGGGCGATGGCCTCCCGGCAGAGGTAGTCCATATCCCCTTTGCGCAGGGCTTCTTTCAGACGTGCTTTGCCTGTGGGGTTCAGCCGTTCGCCGATGATCAGCGGGGCGCGGCCCAGCTCTGCTGTGTGGGTGTAGGAGGCGGCCAGCGTGCGCGTATGCAGCGGCGGCGGTGGAGGAACAATTTCCCGGCAGGCATTTACCATGGCGGCGATGTGCTCCGGCGTGGTGCCGCAGCAGCCGCCAATGATGGCCGCACCGTGTGCTGCAAGAGCGCGGCAGTCTGCGGCGAAGTCCTCAGGCTCCACCAAATAACAGGTCTGTCCGTCGATGACTGTGGGCAATCCCGCGTTGGCACTGACGGCGATGGGAAGGGAGCAGGCTTGGCGCAGCTGGGGCAGCAGCTCCAGCATCTGCTTGGGTCCCAGTCCGCAGTTCAGGCCGATGAAATCGGCGCCCAAACCCTCCACTACAGCGGCTGCCGTGGGGATATCCGCCCCTGTCAGAAGCTTGCCGGTTTCATCAAAGGTCAGGGAAACCAACACCGGAAGAGCGCTGTGTTCCTTGGCGGCCAGCAGAGCAGCTTTGGTTTCATAGATATCGCTCATGGTTTCAATGACAATCAAATCGGCACCGGCAGCTGCGCCCGCGTCGATCATTTCAGCAAAAGCGTCGTAAGCGCTTTCGAAGGGCAAGTCACCGTAGGGCTGAAGCAGCTTGCCTGTGGAACCGATGTCCAGCGCTACGAAAGCGCGGCCCTCCGCAGCTTCTTTGGCCAGGGAAATGGCCGCGCGAATCAATTCCGGCGCCTGGGCGGGGCTGTTGTGCAGTTTATAGCGATTGGCGCCGAAAGTATTGGCCAGCAGAATGTCGGCTCCGGCATCCCGGTAAGCACGATGGATTTCGCGCAGCACTTCCGGGTGGGAGAGATTCCAGAGCTCCGGCGGCTCTCCGGGGCCCAGACCGCAGCTTTGCAGCATGGTGCCCATGGCTCCGTCCAAAAAAACAGGGCGCGTTTTCAAAAGATTCAGCAGTGGGTTCATAGGGATTCCTCCAAAGTTGTTGCAGCGTATTTTTTCTCCTTTTGAAAGCGGGCAAAGCTGCGCTCCCGCCGCAGGGAAAGGCCAATCACGGCGGTGACGGATTTGCTCGGGATCATCAGATAGTCGTCGCTCAAATTCAAAGCCAGTTTTTTGGGCAGCTCCAGCAGCCGGAAAAAGTCTGCCTGGCAGGAAAGGGGCAGGTCTCCATAGCCTGGAGAATAGCGGGGGCGGAGGAACAGGCCGCGTTGTTCATAGGCCAGGGCCAGCTCCATTTGCACGTCGTCACAGTATTGTTCAATCATGGCCGCGCCGGCGGCATGCACAATGGCGCCGCGGGCCATGGAGCGGGTGCGCTCCATGCGGGCCATGCGGTCCGCCTCTGTGCCGAGGGTGGCGGCGAACAGCAGCAGAGCAGCGCAGTCCTGCACATGCAGGGCCAGCCGGCGGCTTTCAAAGCAGGCCCCGGGAATCTGCACCGTATGTTCCGTTACTGTGCAGGGATACTCCCGCCAGACAGCTTTTGGAACAATGCGCTGTTCCATGGCGGCGCAAAGCTCTGTAATCTGTGCCGCCAGAGGCGGTTCCGCCTGCCGGGCGCCGAGATAGCGCAGCACCTCTTTTTCCGGGATCCGGGTCATTTGAGAATCTCCGACAGGTTTGCCATGATGCTGCCTGCAATTTCGGGCTTGTTCATAGTGTAGATATGCACGTGGTCCACGCCGTTGGCAAAAAGGTCGATGACCTGTTCTGTGGCGTATGCCACTCCTGCCTGAGTCATGGCGGCGCTGTTGTTGGCAAAGCGGTCGATAATGGCACGGAAGCGCGCCGGCAGTTTGCTGCCGGATAAGGCCATGATGCGCTGAATCTGCTTTGCATTGGTCACGGGCATAATGCCTGCGACAACGGGCACGTCGATTCCCGCCCGGCGGAGTTTATAGAGATAGCTGTAGAGCTCATTGTTGTCAAAAAACATCTGGGTGGTCAAAAACTCGCAGCCAGCCTCTATTTTGTATTTCAGATAGTCGATATCCTGGTACAGTGTGGTGGATTCCGGGTGTCCCTCGGGGTAGCAGGCGCCGCCGATACAGAAGCCGCCGAAGTCCCGGATATCTGTCATCAGCTCACTGGCATGACGGTAACCGTCCGGCAGAGGGAAAACGCCGTCTTTGGGCAAATCGCCCCGCAGCGCCAGAATGTTTTCAATGCCCAGCTTGCGCAGGTCTTCCAGAGCAGCGCGAATCTGTGCCCGATCCGCTGATACACACGTCAGGTGGGCCAGGGCAGGGATGCCGTTGATGTTTTGAACCTCGTTGGCCATATCAGCGGTACTGGTACCGCCGTTGCCGCTGCCGCCGGCACTGCAGGTGACAGACATATAAGACGGGTGCAGGGCGGCCATGCGCCGCACCAGGGTGGGCGCATCCAGCAGCGCTGTGCCGGGCTTGGGCGGGAACAATTCGCAGGAAAGGGTGGGCTTGCTGGAGTGCAGCAGTTCGGTCAGCTTCATATTCAAAATCCTTGTTTTTCCAATTCTGCCAGCACGTCCACCTCGGGGTGTTTTCCATCGGCGGCGATTTTTTGTGCGGCATCGGTTAAAAAGTGCTGCAGGGCAGAGTGCTCGGTCAATTTCCGGTAGGCTTCTGCAGACAGCAGCACGGTGTCCGCAACACCTTTTTCATCGGTGATATAAACAGGCTCCTGCGTCTCATGGATATGGGCGCGGATAGCCTCGTAATCGTTTAACAAATCCGTTTTGGAGCGCAGCAGTGCCATGGCGGATCATGCTCCTTGTATGATAGAGTAGTAGTGATTAGAGCCCCTCTCCAAGGGCTGTGTGCTACACTGCAAAGGATGCTGTGGATTGGTGTCATGCTCCTGCCACAAGATGGTTCACGAAAGGTTCCAACCACAGCCCTTTACAATTTTGTTGATCAGTTAAATACCGCCAGACGGTTGATGTAGAACAAGGCTGAAAAAGTAAGGCGCACTGTGGATACAGCATCGCAAACTAATCGCCGGAGGTTTTTGCTATGGTCATTTCTGTGTGGGCCTCAAACCCTACACAGATACAGCATACCACAACGAGGAACGAAAGTCACTCACCAGATACCGCTTTGACAAGGGGAAAGAGCGGGCAAAGCTGAAAAGTTCTATCTCTCAGTTGGTCTGCATCCTGTTTCCTGAACTGGAAAAGTTGGTCTCCACACTTCACATGGTCTCTGTTTACGCACTTCTGGAGGAATTCTCTGGCGCCAAACAAATCAGCCGCACACTTGACCAGACACAAAGCACTTCGTGAAACTGCCTCCAAAGGCCGCTACAAACGGGATGTGGCACTGGAGATTCGAGAAGCCGCCAAAAACTTCATTGGATCTCGGATGCCCGCCAAGTCCCTTGAATTACAGCATACCATTTGCCTCATTCGTGAACTGGATACTGAAATTAGTGAAATTGAGAACCAGATCCAACCATTATGAAAGAACTTCATTCGCCTATTACCACAATTCCGGAGGTGGGGTTCCGCATGGCCGCTATGATCTTAGCTGAGGCAGGAGACTTCACTCGCTTTGCCTCCCCGGACAAGCTGTTGGCCTGCGCTGGAATGTCTCCTTCTATTTATCAGTCCGGGCAGCTTAAAAACTGCTACCCTCATATGGAGAAACGAGGTTCACGCTATCTGCGCCATGCCCTTTACAATGCGACCAAGTATGTCTGCCTCTGGGACCCGACCTTTTCCGCTTACTTGACCAAGAAACGGACTGAGGGCAAACACTACAAGATTGCTCTTTCCCATGCCTCCAAGAAATTGGTGCGTTTGATTTTTGCTATGGAGAAATCCAGACAGCTGTATCGCGTAGCGGCGTAATTCCGCCTCCTTATCCTGTTAGTCTGCGCTGAGGTCCTCCCGGACCTCTATTTTGCTATATTCTTTTTCAACCATCTACTTTCTATGCCGCCAATCCTTTTCGTGGTTGACTCCATATATAATAGTTAATCTTTCTCATAATGTTGAAATGTGTCAAAGCGCATGGGTGGAAATACGGGACATTATTGTGCTCTGGTGTGGCTGCCCGTTAAAGCCTGCAGCCAGAGAGATGCGATGGTTTTCATGCCGCTGGCGTGGGGATGGGCGCAGTCAATGGCAGCATATTCCTGGCCGGAGGCGGCCAGGTCTGCCAGCAGACAATGCTCCGCTGCGACAGCTGTGCGAATAGCACAATTATAGGGGATCAGAGATTCTGCACCACCCAGTTCAGTTTGGTAGTAGTTGATCCTCTCGTCTTTGACGCAATGGCTCCACAACAGGGTGCCGCACCAGATCTGCGCAGCGGGATAGTTGGCCTTGATCTTGCGGAGCATTCTGCGGTAATCCTGTTCAAAGCGTGCGGGGTCGATGCGGTAACCAGCGTCGTTGGTGCCCATGAAAATTAAAATCATGTCCGGATTTCCGAGCCCAGCGGTGCGCTGGTCGCTGCATCCGCTCAGGTAGTTGGGCGAACTGTGAAACCGATCGGGCACATAACCTGCAGCAATCAGGGGCGGCAGATAGTCATCTGCATCTGATACAGTGGTGCTGGAGAAGGAATTGTTGACCTCCAGCTGTCCGCCAAGACCTCGGATAACCTGCATCCACCAGGTGTCCTCCACGCTGCGCATGTCTGCCATACCTATGGAAAATAAGTCATAAAACACACCATCCGGCGTGGTATAGCCGGAAAAAGTGCTGATGGAATCGCCCAGAATGGAGATTTTTTTCATGGCAATCGTTCCTCCGTTGACAAAAATCAGCTGATTGAGTAAAATAAAACTGCTTTGCAAAAATTTTGATTGATTGTGTTTTATTATAACAGCCCTTTTTCGGAAGTACAACCGCAGATTTCCTGCGGCCTTTATGAGTATGGATGGGCGCTGGGAACTATGCCGGGCTGTGCAAATCAAAATTTCACAAATGCGCCAGTAGCTCAGCTGGACAGAGCACCGCCCTTCCAAGCGGAAGTAAGGCCGCTCGCCAAAAGCTGCATAAAAACCGAATATCATCTATAAGCCTCCGTAGCTCAGCTGGATAGCAGCGTTCGCCTCCTAAGCGAAAGGTCGGCAGT
>CAJFVV010000071.1 GCA_904420565.1 Candidatus Pseudoscillospira faecavium | reverse complement strand
TTTCCAAAGGGGACAAACTTTGATAAAGTTTCCCCAAAGGAGGTAAAAATGGTGGAGGACTGGCTGAACAGATACCCCCGCAAGATCCTGGGATGGTACAGCAGCGCGGACATGTTCCGGGCACTGATCGAGGCCGTTTGAAAATTTTTTTACTTTTTGTTACGCTTACCTATTGACATTTGCGGTGAAAAAATAAAAACATTTCTCAATCAGCGGTGTTTTTTACGATCGGAGAGCACCAATGCAATGCAGGCAATCAATAAAAGAAGAACAGCCAGAATTGCACAATTTCGGAAAAACACTTGTGGCAGGATCAGGATGATCTGGTCTGTGGCGGGATCGAACAGCCAGTTGTCTTTTCCGGGGAAGAAGAGCCGATGGAAAATGACGAATGCCCGGTCGAAATTCAGTGCGGCCAGCAGGGCAATGACAATAAAGGAAACAGAAAGGATGCTCCCCGCCCAGAATCGAAAACCGCGGCCCATGGGCCGCGCCGGGAGCAGGCCCCGGCGATAGCACTGCCAGGAAATAAGCAAAATCACTGCAGCAACAGCGAGAACAGCAAAGTCCAGATGAAACAGTTTTGCGCAGTCTGCAAAATGAGCCATTCCGCTTTCGGACCAGCGTAAATCACCTGTGCCGAAAGGAGTACCAAAAAGACAGAAATTCAGCATTTCATTGTAAGCTTCATGAATTTGGGCCATAGACCAGCCCGTCTGTTCGGGGAGATGCAGAAATGCTGCGTGGGCATAATAAAAGGGACGCAGCAAAATCGGCACAGCAATGGCTGCGGAAAGAAGCAGCAGCATGGTAGCTGCTGTGAGAATCAGGAAAAAGGGAAAACTTTTATGCTTCATAAGGAAAACCTCCGGGATGCAGAAAGTACGATGCAGACTTGGGATGGAAGATAAAACAGCCACATTCCGATTTGCACCAATGAAGAAAAAGTGGAAAGCAGCGGTGATGAGAAATATAAAGTGCTGTTGTATAAACCG
Organism: Candidatus Pseudoscillospira faecavium; assembly: GCA_904420565.1. Classification (GTDB taxonomy): domain Bacteria; phylum Bacillota; class Clostridia; order Oscillospirales; family Oscillospiraceae; genus Pseudoscillospira; species Pseudoscillospira faecavium. Next base: position 17,690 of record CAJFVV010000071.1, on the reverse strand, counting down.
ACACACAGATCACATGCTACAAACAGCCATAGACCGATGGAAAAAAGATAGTTGGACCGGCAGCGGGGCAGGTGCAGACTTTGTATGGCGTTGCAAATCAGCTGGGGGAAATAGAGGCAGATCAAAGCGCTCAGTGGGTCTAAAAGATTTGTACCAGCGAGCAGCAAGATCGCTGCTCCGCTGAAAAGCACCCTGCCGGTCAGTGAAAAAGAAGGACGGTCGAGCAGATATAAACGCCGGGCATAGAGACATTGTACCACGCAAAAGAGAGCGACACCACAGATATACCAACGATTCAGCACCAGAAGGAACAAGTCCGCAGCGGCGGTAAAGGAGAGAGCTGAAGCAACCAGAAGGCCATCGCGGCTGGCGCAGCTGTCCAGGCTCATCAATAAACAGCCCAGAAGCGCGGTGTATTTCAACAGCGTGCCCAATGTTGGAAGATCGGCCAGATCGCAGTATAAAAAAAGTCCATATAGGAAAACTTCTATGCACAGAAAGCATTTCAGAAGTATGCCTTTTGACGGCATGAATGGAATCACCTCGATTTGCTTGGAGCGTTTTTATTATGAACGTAATTCTGAGGAAAAGCAAGGGGAGGAAAAAAGTCTCGGTTTAAGATTAAGATATGGATTTCAATTTTTTTGAAATCATCGCTTTTCTGAAAAAAGAAAAGGAACCCCGCTCCTATGAGCGGGGCTCCTTTTATGCATGGTGGACATCGGCATGAAAAACGCGGCGGAACAGCAGCGAAATACACCACAGACCCGCCAGGCCCACCAGACCATATACTAAGCGGCTGGCAATGGATAAGGGACCGCCAAAACAAAATGCCACCAAATCCAGGCTGAATAAACTGATAAAGCCCCAGTTGATGGCGCCGATGATTACTATAATCAGGGCAATGCGATCAAGCATGGTAATTCCTCCTGTCTTATCAAAATGACCATTTTTAGTATGGCCGTTTTTTTGTGGATCATGCGAAAACGGGCGAAAAAAGCAGAAGAAGAAAAATTGGCGGAAAAGATAACAAGGTTTATCGCAGATATATTCTCCAAAAGAAATTTTCAGCTGATTGCACCCAAAGTGAAAGCGTGATATAATACTTTTATCTTTATATTTTTATCGTGATAAAAAAAGGACTGTAGTAAACCCGATGATTGATTACACAAAAGCATTGACACAAGGCATTCAGGCGGTGCCGGAGTCCAGCATTAAGGAATTTTTTGACATCATTAACGAAATGCCAGAGGCCATCTCGCTGGGATTGGGCGAGCCGGATTTTATCACCCCAGAGCACATCCGCCGGGTGGGTGCAGAATCTCTGTTGGAAGGACACACGAAATACACACAGAACCCGGGCTTGCCGGAGCTGCGCGGCGAAATTGCTGCATATCTGCAGCGGCGTTTTGGCCTTGTTTATGATGCTGCAGAAGAAATTTTGGTCACGGTGGGCGGCAGCGAAGCCATCGACCTGGCGATTCGCTGTTTGATTGGGCCGGGAGATGAAATCATTGTTCCAACGCCTACGTTTGTATGCTACGGCCCGCTGGCCACTGTCTGCGGCGGCACGGTCAAGGAAATTACTGCCCGGGAGGAGAATGGCTTTCGCATCACAGCAGAGCAAGTGCGCGCGGCGCTTACACCCCGCACCAAGCTTTTGGTACTGCCGTATCCCAGCAACCCCACCGGCGCTATTTTGGAACGTGCGGATTTGGAAGCCATTGCTGCGGTTCTGAAAGATACCAATGTCATTGTCCTGTGTGATGAGATTTATGGTGAACTGACCTATGGACAAAGCCATGTTTCGTTTGCTTCTGTTCCGGAAATGTGGGAGCGGACGCTGGTAGTGGGCGGTTTTTCCAAAGCATTTGCCATGACCGGCTGGCGCATGGGATATCTCTGCGGGCCAAAGGAGCTGATCTGCCATGCTTCAGCCCTTCATGGCTATGGCATTATGTCTGCTCCGACAGTGACCCAGCATGCAGCCATAGAGGCCATGCGCAGCGGTATGGATGATATTGAGATGATGCGGGAGGAATACGATGCGCGCAGACGTATTCTGCTCGAAGGTCTGAAGGCGTTGGGACTGCGCTGCAGCGAACCGCGAGGCGCATTTTACTGCTTCCCTTATATCGGTGATTTCGGCCTTTCCGATGTGGAGTTTTGCAGCGCCCTGCTGCGCCAGGAACAGGTGGCGATTATTCCCGGCAGTGCTTTTGGCCCCGGCGGAGTTGGTTGTGCGCGGGTGTGCTATGCGGCAGACCGGGAGAAAATCAAAGAAGCCCTGCGCCGTATGGCGCGCTTTCTGGCGCGGCTTCGGGAACATAAGGAGTGATACATATGAAGTATATCCTGATCATTGGCGACGGTATGGCGGACAACGCCGTGGAAAGCCTGGGCGGAAAAACGCCTCTGCAGGCGGCAAAAAAACCCTGCATTGATCGTCTGGCGGCCCGGGGTGAAGTGGGCAATGTGAAAAATGTACCTGATGGCATGCCTGCGGGCAGCGACACAGCAATTCTGTCGATTTTTGGCTGTGACCCAAAGCAGTATTTCACAGGGCGTGCTCCCATGGAAGCGGCAGCAAGCGGCATACAGCTGCAGCCGGGGGATGTGGCATATCGCTGCAATATGGTTTGTTATGAAGATGGAGAAATGCCCTTTGCGGAAAAACGTATCCTCTCCCACAGCGCCGGTTCCATTGAAGGGGAGGAAAGCATCGCATTGGTGCAGGCGCTCTGGAATGACCCTGCTTTTCAGAAAGCGGCTGACGCGGCAGGAATGCGGATTTATCCCGATCCGTCCTTCCGCCATATTGCGGTGCAGAGCCATGCGGATGTGGCGGGTATTCGTTTGATTCCGCCCCATGATCATTTGGGCGAAACCATCGGAGCGCTGCTGCCTGCAGGCTGTGAAAATGCCGCAGTGCTGCGGGATTTGATGATGCTGGCCCATGAGATTTTGGATCATCATCCCATAAACGATGCACGCCGCGCTGCCGGAAAGCTGCCGGCCAACGGCATTTGGTTTTGGGCCGAAGGCACAGCGGTGGCACTGCCGAATTTTTATGAAAATTACGGGAAAAAAGGCGGCGTGATTTCTGCAGTTCCCCTGTGCCATGGCATCGCTGCGCTGACGGGACTGGACGTGATTCATGTGGATGGCGCCACGGGGGAACTGGAAACAAATTATGAAGGTAAAGTGACCGCTGCCGTGCAGTGTTTGAAAGATGGGGCCGACTTTGCAGCCATTCATGTGGAGGCTCCGGATGAATGCACGCACAACGGTGATTTGGAGGGCAAGCTCCAGGCCATTGAATGGCTGGACAGCCGTGTGACGGCGCCGCTGCTTGCGCAGTTGGAAAAGGAAGCGCTGGGTCCTTACCGCCTGTTGATGCTCTCGGACCATAAAACACTGACAGCGACCCGCGGGCACGATGGGGACCCTGTGCCTTATTTGCTTTATGACAGCCGCAGCGACAGCGGCTTTGGCGGTGTGTATGATGAAACAACGGGTATGGCGGGCCGGTGCGTAAAGGCGGGCACGGCCCTGATGGATATGCTTTTTGAACAGGAGTGAACGCCATGTTTGAGCATCTTGGCATTGCACCAGCGGATATTCTTCTGCCCAACTGCAATTTGTCCAAATGGAGTGTCATTGCCTGTGATCAGTTTACCGCCCAGGCAGATTACTGGCGGCGGGTGGATGAAATTGTGGGAAGTGCTCCGTCATCCCTGCGCCTGATTCTGCCCGAGGCATTTCTCCATGAGCAGGATGTGGAGCACAGCATTGCGCAGATCAATGAAACGATGGAGCAGTATTTGAGCCAATATTTGTTTTATACCCGGGAGCATACCATGATTTATGTGGAACGGGAAGTCAGCGGCGGGAAAAAACGCTGTGGACTGGTCTGCCAGGTGGATTTGGAGGAATATGATTATCGGCCTGGAAGCTGCGCAGAAATTCGTGCTACGGAAAAAACTGTGACGGAGCGTATCCCGTTTCGGGTGCGTATTCGGGAGAATGCGCCGCTGGAGCTGCCGCATGTTATGATTTTAATGGATGACAGCGCCCGCCCGGTGATTGCACCGCTGCACGAGCGGCGGGAACAGATGGAAAAGCTCTATGGGTTTACGCTGATGGAAGGCGGCGGACATATTGATGGCTGGCGGCTGGACGATGCATCCCTGGCGGAAGTGGAAACGAACCTGTCCTTTTTGCGCAGACATACGGATATGCTCTTTGCTGTGGGAGACGGCAACCATTCTTTGGCTGCGGCAAAGGCGATTTATGAGCGGGATAAGCAGGCTGTACCGCCGGAGGAATGGGAGACGCTTCCATCCCGCTGGGCTTTGGCGGAAGTGGTCAGCCTGAACGATCCGGCGGTGGAATTCCTGCCGATTCACCGCATTGTATTTGGCGTGGATAGCCGGCAGATGCTGCGGGAGTTTTATGAGCATTACCCCCAGACGATTCCGGAAGAGGGTGATGGGCATGTAATCCGCTGGTGCTGCAAAGACAAAAGCGGCGTGCTGACGGTGCCGCACCCGGAGGCAGATTTGGCGGTGGAAACGCTGCAGAGTTTTATTGACAGTTATCTTTCCCGCCATGGCGGAACTGTGGATTATATTCACGATTTAAGCACAGTGGAGGAAATGAGCCGGCAGACGCAGACCATCGGCTTTTTGCTGCCGGAATTTCCGCGGCAGGCGCTGTTTCCCTATGTCAAGGCCCACGGCGCATTGCCGCGCAAGACCTTTTCCATCGGCCGCAGCCGGGATAAACGCTACTATCTGGAAGCGCGAGCGCTGGCGAGGTGAGTGCAGTGGCAGAAACAACAATTTTGGCATATGCAAAGCTGAATTTGACGCTGGATATTTTGGGCCGCCGGCCGGATGGGTATCATGAACTGCGCATGGTGATGCAGAGCATTTCTCTGCATGACACGGTACACCTTATGCAAACGCAGAATGGGTGCATAGAGCTGCACAGCGGCGCGTCTTATCTTCCCTGCGGCCCGGGAAATCTCGCCTGGCGTGCAGCGGAGAGTTTTTTTAAAGAAACAGGCATACCCAATCCCGGGCTGTGCATTGATATTGAAAAGAAGATTCCCGTCTGCGCCGGCATGGCCGGCGGAAGCAGTGATGCAGCTGCAGTGCTGCGGGGGCTGCGCAGGCTTTATGCGCCGGAAATGCCGGTGGCTGCATTGTGCCGTATCGGAGAGAAGGTGGGCAGCGATGTCCCCTATTGTGTGTTCGGTGGTACGGCACTGGCAGAGGGTCGCGGTGAAGTGCTGACACGGCTTGCCCCCATGCCGGCATGCTGGGCTGTGGTGTGCAAGCCGCCGTTTCCGGTATCCACGCCGGAGCTGTTTGGTCGGGTACGGGAAAAGAAGCTGACCTGCCATCCCGATACCAAAGGCGTGATACAGAGCCTGCAGCAGGGAGATTTACCGGGCGTTTTTCATCGGATTTACAATGTGTTCGAAAGTATTTTACCGGAAAAATACGGCGAAGTATTCACGATTAAAAACCGTCTGTTGGATTTGGGCGCAGCCAGCGCCTGCATGACGGGGTCTGGCCCCACGGTGTTCGGTTTATTTACAGAACGGGACAAAGCGGAGCAGGCCGTTTCCCTTCTGCAGGCGGACTATGGACAGACTTATTTGGCAACCATGGTTGGTGCGGAAGAACAGGATGTATAAAATGGAAAAACACCGTCCACAATGTAGGTAGATTCTACATAGGACGGTGTTTTTTATGATAAAAGTCACGTGGCATAAATGGATTGCCGTATCTGTTTTGATCGGTTTGGCGCTGGCGGTGCTGTGGGGAATGTGGTCCCTGCGCCAACAGCAGCAGTTGGCGGGCGAAGTGATTCGCCTGCATGTCATTGCTGCGTCGGACAGCGCAGAGGATCAGCAGCTGAAGCTTCGGGTGCGCGACGTAGTTTTGGATCAGGCAGAACAATGGCTGAAGGGGGCGGACAGCCGCGAAGAGGCGGAAACCATTCTGCGTACCCACCTGATGGATTTGCGGAATCTTGCGGAAGAGACCGTCAATCAGGAGGGATATGATTATGAAGTGGAAGCATGGCTGACACCGGAGAAATATCCCACGCGGGATTATGGAACCTTTGCCCTGCCGGGCGGAGAATATCTGAGCCTGCGCGTCATCCTGGGCGAAGGTGAAGGGCACAACTGGTGGTGCGTGGTATTTCCGCCGCTGTGCACAGCGGCGGCCAGCGGCACAATGGAGCAGGCGGCAGCAGAAGCCGGACTTTCCGAAGAAAGTCTGGGATTGATTACGCAGGCGGATGAGGGTTATGTGCTGCGGTTCAAATCCATTGAGCTGTGGGAAAAGTGGACAGGACAATGAAAAGTCAATGTAAAACTGCTGCAATTGAAAACGGCGCATGGATGGTTTCCAAAAAGAAAACCATTCAGCGCCGTTTTCTGACAAATTGCTTTTAAAACAGTTTGATAATAGCGGCGCCTGCCGCCATAATCAGGACGCCCAACAGCTTTGCCGCATTGATCGGCTTTTTGGGCACTTGAAACCATCCAAACTGGTCAATCAAAAGACCGCCAGCGGTTGATCCGATCAAAAATGTGATGATCGTCATGCCAGTGCCGATTCTGCTGGAAAGATAGATATTGGCAAGCACGCAGGTGCCGCCCAGAAGCCCTCCGATCCATATCCACCAGGGATGCTTTTTTTGCACGCTGAGATTTGAAGGCTTTGCAGGCCCTTTGCAGCGCATCAGAATACAGACAATCACAAGAATCGCCATACCGGTGCCGAAGGAAACTGTGGAGGCAAAAATTGGATTGCCTGCAACTTTTCCGAGACAGCCGTTGATTGCTGTCTGCATGGCACACAGGGTGCCTGTCAGAATACCGAGCATGCGCCACAGCCATGGATGTCCTGCCGGTGCGGTTGTGCTTTCTGCGGCGGCGCGGCGGCTTTGCTTTTCCTGGGCAAGGGAGACAATAACCACGCCGCTGATTACCAGCAGAGCGCCGATTACACGAAGAAATGTTAAAGGAGCTTGCGCAGCATAAAACAGGCCAAAGTGATCGATCATCAGTCCCATCAGAATTTGGCCGAGAACCGGGAAAATAACCGTTTGAACGCTTCCGATTCTGGCCAGCAGAATAATATTTCCAGTCAGGAAACATACACCGCAGATGCCGCCCATCCAGATCCAGAACGGAGCCTGGGCCAATTGTGCGAAAGGAAGTGCCGCCCCCTGGCCGGATATCAGAAACAGTGCCAGCATAAACAGGAAGCCAACAGTAAAAGAAACCAGAGAAGCGTTGTAAGATGTATGCACTTTTCCCCTGAGCCTGGTATTGACGCTTGTTTGAATCGGCAATAAAACACCGGCCAAAATTCCGAGTATCAGCAGCATATTTGATTCCTTCTCCCATTGTCCGAAGCGGTTTGCTTTTATTTCAAATTATATAACGCAGCGGATCTTTGTGCAAATATCGTATGATACCATTTGTTCAAATGAATTTCGTGCCTGTGCGCTGTTTTTACAGCAATCCCTTTTTCTTAAAATAAAAAATTTCAAAGATGACAATTGCGGCAGCAGTGAGCATAACGGCAGGATACCCATATTGCCAGCGGAGTTCGGGCATATGGGTAAAATTCATACCATACCAACCGGTCAGCAGGGTCAGAGGAAGAAAAAGCGTGGTTACCACGGTTAAAATGCCGATGGTTTTATTCTGGCGGGCATCCTGCTGGGATTGGTAGAGCTCCCGCAGCTGAATGGCATATTCCCGCAGCAAGCTGACATAGCGGTGTAGCCGATCCAGCCGCTGGGCATGGCTTTTCCATCCCTCATGGTTTTTTACAGTGCCCGCGCACAGATCTGACTGCATGCTGTCACAGATATCGCCCATTTGCTCGTAATAGGAGTGAAACTCCGACAATTTCCGGCGGTAGCGCAAAAGGGAGGCATAAAAACCTTTGGGGACGTGATGCAGCAGGGTGCCTTCCATGGTATCCAATTCTTCCTCGATGTGCTGCAGATACAAAATATCATGCTCCGTCAGCTGTTCCAGCAGCAGGAGAAGATATTGATCGGGCGTCACTGGCGCTGTCAGCCGTTCTTGCAGTTTCTGTGTCTCTTTTTTTAAAATGCCGTCGTTTTCGATCAAGGTCAATGTATCGGCAGTTAAAGAAAAGGCAAAGCGAAGCCATGCTGTGCGCTGTGCACTTTTTTGGGGAATTCGAAAGACGCCCTGCACGCCGCTTTGGCAAGCTTCTGCTTTGCAGTACCGGATGGAATCCAGACTGCGCAGCAGTGTGTACTGTTCAGAATTCATTTTTTGTTGGGCGCTGCACTCTTCTGCAGTCAGAATTTGCACGCCGAAAGAGCTCTGAGGTGATGCAGCCAAAAGAAATCCCCCTTTTTGTGTATGGTATGCTGTTTTATGTGTATATTTAGTTTTTCCTTGGCCGGCTGTTTTATCCGGGAGGTGGACAGGGAAAGAAAAGAGCTCTTTTCTCTCGAACAGATGTGTGATATAATTTCTATATTCATTATGTCTTTTGGAGAATTGTGCGCTTTTATGAGCTGGAAAGAAGAAAAGCTGATTTCAATGTCTTGGCAGATGTGCGCACGCAGCAGACAGGAGTGATTGCCATATGGAAAAGGGCTTAACAATCCTTATGGATCGGGCTGGCAGCGGAAAATCCGCGGCAATTTTAGAAGAAATCCGTGCGTGCGGTATGGCGGGACGGCAGATGCTGCTGGTGCCGGAGCATGCATCCCATCAGGCGGAGCGGGATCTGTGTGCGGCCTGCGGCGCGCAGGCGTCAAGGCATGCATCGGTGGCCAGTTTTCGCTGGCTGGCAGCGGACGTATTGGCCCGGGCCGGAGGCATCGGGGGCACTGTGCTGGACGGCGGCGGAAAAATCCTGACTATGTATCGCGCGCTGCAGAAAAACCTCAATGTGCTGCAGGTTTACCGGCGGCCCTCTCAGCGGGCGGCTTTTTTGGAGCAGCTGCTGCATTTGAATGAAGAACTGCGCGCTTATTGCATCGATTACGAAACCCTGCTTTCCAAGGCGGAATCGGTTTCTGCACCTTTGACGGAAAAACTGCGGGATATCGCGCTGATCTGCGGCACTTATGAAACGCTGCTGTGTGAGCAGGGACGGGACTGCCGCGATTTGATGGATCGCTTGCTGGATGTGCTCGACAGCGAAGAAGGACGAGCTTATTTTCAGGGCCTGCAAGTTTATGCGGACGGATTTTTGTATTTTAATGCCAGAGAAGAGGCGGTGCTGCGCCGCATGCTCCGCTATGCTGACGGGGTAACGGTTACCCTTTTGGGCGATCTGGAGCTGCACGGGGGAATGTTTGACGTAGCGCAGCAGGTGCGCTCGCGGCTGCTGCGCATTGCGCAGGAAGAACACGTCCCCAGCCGCACGATTGCATCGCCGCGCAGGAAACAATCGCTGGGGCAGCCGGCACTGCGCCATCTGGAACGCTGCGCTTTTGGCCTGCTTCGTCCCTATGAGGGAGAAAATGATGCGGTGCATTTGTATCAGGCGCGCACAGCTTATGAAGAAGTGGAAGCTGTGGCGGCGAAAATACGCGGTTTGGTGGCCTCTGGCAAGTGCCGCTATCGGGAGATTTTAGTAGCTGCCCGGAATATGCCCGATTATGAAGCCACCATTGAGAATGTGTTTGAGCGCTATCAAATTCCGGCATTTTTGAACCGCAGCCGGGATATTCTGGAAAAACCGGTGATCGTGCTGCTGCTGGCTGCTTTGGATACCATTTCCAGCGGATGGGAATATGAAGACCTGTTCCGCTATTTGAAAACCGGCATGGCAGGCATTTCACTGGAAGATTGTGACCGCCTGGAAAACTATGTTTTGAAATGGGATATCCATGGAAAACTCTGGACGCGGACAGAAGCATGGACAGCGCATCCCGACGGTTATGACGCGGAAATGACGGAAGAAGCTGCCGCGCGGCTTCAACAGGTGAATACAACGCGCGAAATTGTACGCGCGCCGTTGATGAAATTGCACTGCGCCATGCAGGAAAATCACACGGCCATTGGCCGTATCAGGGCGCTCTATGCATTTTTGATGGAGCTCCATCTGCCTGAGCAGCTGCAGGAAAAAGCGGATGCGCTGCGCGCCATGGGAGAAAACAAACTGGCAGAGGAATACGCGCAGCTTTGGAATCTCTTGTGCGATGTTATGGATCAGTTTGTGTTCATCTTGGGAGAAACTGTGCTGGAAGAGACAGAGTTTGTGCGCCTGTTGAAACTGGTGCTGACGCAATATGACATCGGCACGATTCCTGTGGCGCTGGATCAGGTGAGTGTGACGGAGATTACGCGCAATGACCGGCACCGCTATCGCTATGTGTTTTTGCTGGGTGCGAACGATCATGTGCTGCCTGCGGCAGGCAGCAGCGGCGGCATTTTGACCGACAGCGACCGCGCGGAGCTTTTGAGCCGGGATTTGCGCCTTGCCCCGTTCGGTGTTGCGCAGATGCAGATGGAGCTGGTGCATCTTTATGCGGCGCTGGCGCAGGCTTCTGAAGGGCTATATGTCAGCTGGGCTGCATCGGACCTGGCGGGGGGACAGCTGCGTCCCGCTTTTATTGTCGGCCGCATCCGGCGGCTGTTTCCCGGGATTCCTGTGGAGGAACACGATGCGGCTCGATTGTTGGCCGCGCCGGTGCCTGCGTTGGAAGAGGCGGGGAAGCAAAAAGGAAGGGCACTGTGGCGCTATTTTGAAGAGGACGACATGCTGAGACCGCAGCTTTTGGCCATGGAGCGGGCGCGGAATTTTGCGCGCGGCCGGCTTTCGCCGGAAGTCGTACGTACCCTGTATGGCGAACAGGTTCGGATGTCAGCTTCCCGCATGGACCAGATGAACTCCTGCCATTTTGCGTTTTTTATGCGCTATGGGCTGCGGGTGCAGGAACGCCGCAAGGCCGGGCTGGATGCGCCGCAAATCGGGACGTTTCTCCATTATTTGCTGGAAAATACCGCGCGGGAGGCCAAGAAGCGCGGCGGATTTCAAAATTTGGAGCAGGAGACGCTGCATCAGCTGATACAGACGTACATCGACCGCTTTGCCAAAGAGCACCTTGGCGGCCTGGCGGAGAAAAGCGCCCGGTTTCGCTATCTGTTTGGCAGGCTGAAGAAAACAGCTTATGCTATTGTGGACAATGTGGCACAGGAGCTGGCCGTTTCCGATTTTGTACCCATGGCGTTTGAGCTGGAATTTGGAGAGCAGGGGCAAGTGCCCGCAGTGCATGTGGAAACGGCCGGAACCAGCCTGCGGGTCGGCGGCAAGGTGGACCGGGTGGACGGCTGGCTGAAGGACGGCAAACTCTATTTGCGCGTGGTGGATTATAAGACGGGAAAGAAGACCTTTGACCTTTCCGAAATTCTGCATGGCGTGGGTGTTCAGATGCTGTTGTATCTGTTTGCGCTGCAGCGCCAGGGGCAGGCTGTTTTCGGCGATGCGGAGGAGATTGTTCCGGCGGGCGTAGAATACTTCCCGGCGCGGGATGTCATTCTTTCCATGGAGCGGAGCGCCAGCGATGCACAGATTGCAGCCGCCATGGAAAAAGAACTGCGGCGCAGCGGCATGTTTTTATATAATGCGGAAGTGCTGGAGGCCATGGAGCACGGCGCGACCAGCAATCCCTGCTATTTGCCGTTGTCCATCAAAAAGGACGGCACAATTGCTGAGGGAGTGGCCACGGCGGCGCAGCTGGGCAAACTGAGCCGGTATGTGGATCACCTTTTGCAAAAGATTGCCCAGGAACTGGGGCAAGGCAATATCGATGCAGATCCAAGCTACCGCAGCGAAAGTAAGAATGCCTGCGTCTATTGCCCCTTTGCAGCTGCTTGCCATTTTGAGGAAGGACGCGGCGGCGACCGGAAGCACTACATCGCCGCAGTGCAGGAGGAAGCATTCTGGGATGAAATTAACCGCATCTGTCAAGATGCAGAAGAGGAGGCGTGAGCGGTGGGTGTGCAACTGACAAAGGAACAGCGAGAAGCGGTGGAAAATCGCGGGGGCAGCCTTCTGGTGTCGGCTGCGGCCGGCAGCGGCAAAACGAAAGTGCTGGTGGAGCGTCTTTTCCGCTATCTCACAGATCCAGCGCATCCCGCGGACGTGACGGATTTTTTGATCATCACCTACACAAAAGCTGCTGCGGCTGAGCTGAAAATGAAAATCGCGGCGGAGCTTTCTGAGCGCCTTGCGGAGGATGCAGACAATGTGCACCTGCAGAAGCAGGCGCTGTTGATTTACCGTGCGGATGTGCGCACAGTGGATTCTTTTTGTACTAATCTGCTGCGGGAAAACATCCATCTGGTGGGCGGCGGGGACTGCCCGCTGACGCCGGACTTCCGGGTTTTGGATGAGCAGGAGGCTTCGCTGCTGCGCGCTCAGGTGCTGGAGAGAGTCCTGGAAGAGTTTTACGGTGCCATGAAAGAGGGGGACGGCGCGTCCCTCCTTGCGGACACCATCGGCGCCGGCCGGGATGACAGCGCGCTGGCAGCGCTGATTCTGCAGATTTTTGAAAAGGTGCAGAGCCATGCCTATCCGCTGCAGTGGCTCGCCGATCAGGAAGATTATTGGACGCAGCTGCCGGATGCCATTGACAATACCCCCTATGGCCGGGAATTGATGGATGATGCCAAAAATGTGCTGACCTATTGGGACGGCATGTTTGCCGCTGTGTGCCGTGAAATGGAAGCGGATGAGGATTTGGCGCAGAAATATCTGCCTGCGTTCACTGCGGCCCGGGAGAATTTTCAGGCATTTCTCTCCCTGCTGGAGCAGGGATGGGATGCAGCCGGCGGCGGTACATTGTCTTTTGAGCGGCTGAAAGCGGTGCGCGGAGAAAACGCTTTGAAAGAATACGCCAAAAGCCTTTGGGACCTGTGCAAAAAAGACTGTGAAAAAATCAGAAAGCGGTTTTCTGTAACCAATGCACAGATGCGCGAAGATTTGGCACGTATGGCGCCGGCGATGAGAGCGCTGCTGCGCCTGTGTGATGCCTTTGCCCGCGCTTATGCCGCGGAAAAACTGCGCCGCAACGCCACAGATTTTTCGGATCAGGAGCATTTTGCCCTGGAGCTTTTGGCAGATGAAAGCGGTGCGCCCACAGAGCTGGGGAAATCCGTCTCCGGGCGCTATCGGGAAATTATGATCGATGAGTTTCAGGACACCAATGAAGTGCAGAATCAGATTTTTTCCGCAGTTTCCTGCGAAGGGAAAAATTTGTTTATGGTCGGAGATATGAAGCAGTCCATCTATCGCTTTCGCCTGGCGGATCCGACGATTTTTCTGCGCCATTATCAAAACGACCCAATGTTTGACCGGGCGGAGGAAGGACAGGAGCGGAAGGTTTTGCTTTCCAAGAATTTCCGCTCCAGAAAAGAAATTTTGGATGCGGCCAATTTCCTGTGTGCAAACCTGATGTCGGAAGAAGTGGGCGAGATGCATTACACGCAGGATGAAGCGCTGCATTTTGGCGCGGAGTACTATTTGGAAAAAGAAGGCTGCCAGACGGAATTTTATCTGGTGGATCATCCCCAAAATAGTGCAGGCGAGGCGGGGGACGAAGTGAAATGTGCCGAGACGGAGGCGCGCTTTGTGGCCAGACGCATCCGCGCGCTGCTGGACGAGCCCTATCTGGTGCAGGGAGAGGACGGCAGCCTGCGGCCGGTGCAGGAAGAGGATATTGTGATTCTGCTGCGATCTCCGCTGCCGCGCCAAAAACTTTATGAGCGGGTGCTGGCTGAGGAGGGGATCACCTGCGCGGCGGAATCTGCGGGGGATTTTTTCGCCACGATGGAGATTGCGGTGACCTATGCCATGCTGCAGTTGATTGACAATCCCCACCAGGATGTGCCGCTGATTTCTGTGCTGCGCTCGCCGGTGTTTGCTTTTTCGCCGGACCGTTTGGCACAGATTCGTGCAAATTGCCCCAAGGGCGATTTTTACACGGCGCTGACCCGGGATTCCGGGGCAGACACGACGCGCTTTTTGGAGGATTTGCGCCAGCTGCGCTTTTTAGCGCCGGATATGAGCGTCCATCGGCTGCTGTGGCATTTGTACAACCGCTGGAATGTGCTGGGCATTTTCGGCGCCATGGAGGGCGGTGAGGAACGCCGGGAGCATCTCATTGCGCTGTATGAGCATGCCAGGCATTTTGAAAACAGCGGATATCGGGGGCTGTTTTCCTTTGTCAGCCATCTGCGTTCGCTGCTGGAGAGCGGGGAAAGCCTGCAGACAGGTGCATCGGCTGCACAGCGCGGTGTGCGGCTGATGAGTATTCACAAGTCCAAGGGACTGGAATTTCCCGTGGTGATTCTGGCAGAGCTGAACAAAAGCTTTCACAAGGGCGACTTGCTTGCACCGGTGCTGATGCACCCGGAACTGGGCCTGGGGCCGGCCTGTATCGATTTGGAGCGCCGTATCCGCTATGCCACTGTGGCCAAGGACGCAGTGGCCCATCGCCAGCTGCGGGAGCAGAAGAGTGAGGAGATGCGTGTTTTCTATGTAGCGCTGACCAGGGCCAAGGAAAAGCTGATTCTTGTTTCCGCCATGCGCAATGCTGCCGGAGTCGTGAAAAAGCTGCTGCCCCGGGCCTCCTGCCCGGCGGCGCCCGCAGCGGTGAGCGGGTGTGACAGCATGGCGCAGTGGGTGCTGCTTCCGCTGCTGTGCAGAACGGAAGCTTTTCCGCTGCGGCAGGCGGCAGATATGGAGGGGCGCATGCCGTGCAACGATGGCATCCCTTGGCACATTGAATGGGTAGACGGAGCGTCCTGCCAGCAGCGCCGCAAAGGACGTCTGCCGCTTCAAAGACCGGAAGAGGCGCAGGAACTGCCCTTTGATCCGGCGCTGCTTTTGTTCCGCTATGCTTATGAAACGGAAAGCCGGCTGCCGTCCAAGCTGACGGCCACGCAGCTGAAAGGAAGGCTGGTGGATCAGCGTGTGGCAGAAAATGCGCCGCCGACTGTTGCCATGCAATCTGCTTTTCGCACACCGCGGTTTTGGGAACAGACCCATGGATTGACCGCCGCCGAGCGCGGCACTGCCATGCATCAGGCGCTGCAGTTTTTGGATTTTTCCAAAACCGGATCTCTGGAAGAAATCCGCGCAGAACTTGCGCGGATGGAGCAGCGGCGCTTTTTGACTTCCGAGCAGGCGGCAGCGGTGGACTGCGCGCAGATTGCGGCGCTGTTTGCTTCCCCCCTGGGGCAGGAGCTGCGCGCTGTACCCCAGGAGCGTATGTGGCGCGAATACCGGTTTTCAGTGCTGGAGCCAGTCTCTAAATATCTGCCGGAAGATGTCTCCGGCGATGAGATTTTGCTGCAGGGTGCGGTGGACTGCTTTTTTGAAACAGAGCAGGGATTGACAGTGGTGGATTTTAAAACGGACCGTGTTGCCCGGGGAAAGGAAGCGGAACGGGCGGAGGAATACCGCACGCAGCTGACAGCATACAGCGATGTGCTGGAGCGCATTTTTGAAAAGCCGGTCCGGCGCCGGATTTTGTATTTCTTTGCAACGGGCCGGGCTCTGCTGTTATAGCCCCTGGCGGGTACATACACTGCGGGGCGGCATTTTTGGATGTCGCTCCGCTTTTGCGAAAATGCGACTATTGTACAAGATCTGGAAGGAAAAATATGATATACTGAGCAACACGGCAAGGGGGGGAAGAGATGAAATGTGCAGACTGCGTTGCCTGCCGGGATCGGGAACTGATGGTGGAAGCCTATTGGTTCCGCGGGATGTCCCAGCCCTTTCCGGCTCATTTTCACGACTATTATGTGCTCGGTCTGGTGGAAGCGGGCTGTCGGCATCTGGTATGCGGCGGTGTGGAACAGGAGATTGGAACGGGGGACGTTCTGCTTTTTCAGCCTGGGATGAGTCATGCCTGCACCCAGACCGGCGGACTTTTGTCCTACCGGGCTTTAAATGTTCCCGAGACGGTGATGGCGGAGCGCATGAGATGCCTGGGTGCAGAACAGATGCTCCGGTTTTCCCGGAGCGTGGTGCGGGATGCGCAGTTTTCCGATGCGCTGCGCGCAGTGCACCAGGCAATTTTCTGCTGCGATAGCCTGCAGCAGCGGCGGACAGCATTTTCTGAAATGCTGTTTCTGTTGCTGCCGTATTGTACAGCGGAAAAAGAGCATACCCGAAAAGAGAGAAAAGCGGTTTGTGCCGCCTGTGCCTGGATACAGGCGCACTATGAAGAGCCTGTGGATCTGGCGGCGCTTTGCAGCCGGGTGCATTTGAGCAAAGCGGCGCTGCTGCGCGCGTTTGTCCGTGAGAAGGGCATCACGCCTTATCGATATTTGGAAACAGTGCGCATCGCTGCGGCGAAAGTGCTGCAGCGGGGGATGCGACCGGCGGAAGCCGCGCTGCGCACTGGCTTTGCGGACCAGAGCCATTTCAGCCGACAGTTCCGCCGCCACATGGGGCTGCCGCCGGGTGTTTATCGGAAAATGTTTCAAAAAGGTGTGGAAAAATAACATGGAATTGCATCCGTCTGCCGGCCATTTGGCGGCAGCATTCACTGTGGCCCTGTGGGGCACGACATTTATTGCGACAAAAGTACTTTTGACGGCTTTTGCGCCTGTGGAAATTCTGCTGATTCGTTTTGTCATCGGTTTTTTTGCCCTTCTTTTGGTTTGCCCCCGCTTGCTCCGGGGTACAACGCCGCGCCAGGAAGGCCTTTTTGCGGCGGCGGGGCTGTGCGGTATCTGTCTGTATTACTTGCTGGAAAATATTGCGCTGACCCACACGCTGGCTTCCAATGCCGGGGTGATTGTTTCGGTGGCACCGTTTTTTACAGTGCTGCTCAGCCGGCTGATACACAGGGAAGAACGGCTGAGTCCCTTTTTCCTGGCGGGTTTTATGGTGGCTATGGCGGGCATTTTTCTCATCAGCTTTCACGGTGCGCAGCTGCAAATCAATCCGTTGGGAGACGGCCTTGCGCTGCTGGCTGCCCTTGTGTGGGCGGTGTATTCCCTTTTGACGCGGAAGATTGCAGCCTTCGGCTATCCGACGCTGCTGACAACCAGGCGCATCTTTTTCTACGGCATTTTATTTATGATCCCGGCGGCGCTGCTGTTGGGCTTCTCTCCGCCATGGGAGCAGTGCCTGCGTGTAGAATTCGGCGCCAACCTGCTTTTCCTGGGCCTTGGCGCCTCGGCTTGCTGCTTTGTCACCTGGAATTTTGCGGTGAAGGTGCTGGGAGCGGTGCGAACTAGCGTGTATATTTATGCGGTGCCGGTGATCACTGTGGTAACCTCTGCATGGATTCTGCATGAACCGATGACGGTTTACACCGTGAGCGGCACGGCGCTGACCCTGGCGGGACTGTTTCTTTCGGAATATAAAAGGCAGAATACTGCGCCGGACAGGAGAAAAGCATAATTTTTGGGCGCTTTGGAGAAAATAATGCTTGCTTTTTGAAATGGAGTATGTTAAACTATTATCTGCCTGTAATCGGGCAATTTGACGGGAAAGAGGTGAACAAGAGCAATGAAGGAAGGAATCCATCCCAATTATCAGCAGACTACAATTCGCTGCGCCTGCGGTAATGTGATTGAGACAGGTTCTACCAAGAAGGATATCAAGGTGGAAGTCTGCTCTAAGTGTCACCCCTTC
>CAJFVV010000070.1 GCA_904420565.1 Candidatus Pseudoscillospira faecavium | reverse complement strand
TCCTGCGCAAGCATTCACGGCAGGAATTTCGGTCTCGCGCAATGGATGCCTGCGAATCATGTCAGGCGGGGAACCGAGCAGCATTAAGCGGGAATTTCCATGTGCCGCGAGGGTGCCGAGTCTGAAAGCGGATGCTTGCGCAGGGCTTTTCGCATTTTCTTTTGCAGGAAACACGATGATCCGAGGAGGGGAAAAGGGCTGTGTATCAAGCGCTGTACCGCAAATGGCGGCCCAAAACATTTGAAGATGTGGTTGGCCAGGCACACATTACGGAAACCCTGAAGCGCCAGGTGGCAGAGGGGCGTCTGTCCCATGCGTATCTGTTCACCGGCACGCGGGGCACCGGAAAGACGACCTGTGCCAAAATTTTGGCCAAGGCTGTCAACTGTGAGCATCCGGTTCACGGCAATCCCTGCAACAGCTGTCCCAGCTGCCTTGGCATTGAGAGCGGCGGCTATCTGGACGTTCTGGAGCTGGATGCTGCGTCCAACAACGGCGTCGAGCAGATTCGCGCGCTGCGGGATGAGGCGGTGTATGCACCGGCCAATGTGAAAAAACGCGTGTATATTGTGGACGAAGTGCACATGCTTTCCACATCTGCATTCAACGCCCTTTTGAAGATTCTGGAAGAACCGCCGGAGCATCTGATGTTCATTCTTGCCACCACTGAGCTGCACAAAGTGCCGGCGACGATTCTGTCCCGCTGCCAGCGGTTTTCCTTCAAGCGGATCACGCCGGAGGATGTGCAGAAGCGGCTGCAGTATGTGGCGGAGCACGAGGGGATTGACCTGCGTGATGACGGCGCGGAGCTGCTTTCCCGCCTGGCGGACGGCGCCCTGCGCGATGGGCTGAGCCTGCTGGACCAGTGCGCTGCCAGCGGAGGTGTTATTGACGCCAAAGCAGTGCTGGATACCCTGGGCCTGGCGGGCAACCTGCAGACAGCCCAGCTGATGCGCTATATTCTGGCGGAGGACGCCCAAAGCGCGCTGCTGCTGTTGGGCGAGCTGTATGCTGCCGGAAAGGATATGGGCGCTGTGCTTGGCGCGCTTTCCACGCTGGGGCGCGATTTGCTGATCCGCATCACAGCGCCGAAAGGCGGCAGTGCCCTGCTCTCCGGCGGATATGACAGCGCTGCGCTGGAGGAATTGGGCAAGGGAGTTCCTGCGGCGCGGCTGATCGCCGTTTTGTCCACCCTGCAGGATACCGCTGCCGGTCTGCTGCGCAGTGCGAATGTGCGCACAGATGCGGAGCTGTGCATTTTGAAACTGTGCGACCAGAGCTTATCCGGCGATTTGACGGCCCTGGGAGCACGTGTGACGGCGCTGGAAACTGCTGTGCAGGCGTTACGCCGGCGTCCTGCTGCAGCCATGCAGGCGGAGCAAGAAGCAGTCCCGGCGGCACAGCCTGCAGCACAGGAGGAAGAGATCCTCTGGGAGGAGCCGCCCATGCCCACGGATGCGGACGACCCGGGGCCGGGAGATGCCGAGCCTGTTTTTGCGCCGCCGCAGCGCGGAACCGAAAAGGTCAGCGCGGTGCCCAGGGACAATACGCCGCCCCCGCCGCCCGCACGCGCGGTGGACGATGCCTGGCCCCATCTGCTGGAGCTGTTCAAGAGCAAATTGCCGATGGCAAAGCGTGCGTTCCTCAATATGGCCGGCGGCCGCATGGAGGGGGATCGCCTTTATATAGAATGCGACAATGAGCTGGTCAAGAGTACATTGTCTAAAAATGATGTAGTGGCTGTCTTTCAGAGCGTAGCCACGGAGTATTTTGGAAAACCGATTGCGGTGCAGGTTGTTGTGGGGCAGCCCCAGGCGACCGCTGCTGCCGGGCCGGCGCGTGAGCCGGGGGCAAAACCGGCGGCTGCGCCTGCACGGGATGCAGCGGACGATCCGCTGAGTCATTTGCTCAATCAAATGCAGAAATTTGACAACTTGAAAATTGATTAAAAGGAAACGAGGTTGAAACGATATGGCAAAAGGATTTAAAGGCGGTTTTGGCGGCGGCAATATGCTGCGCCAGCAACAGCAGATGCAGCAGAAGATTATGAAGATGCAGCAGGATGTGAAAGCGGCGCAGGAAGCTGTGGAGGCCCAGGAGTTCACGGCCTCTGTGGGCGGCGGCGTTGTCAGCGCCACGGTCAACGGCAAGAAAGAAATGACCGCAATGACCATCAAGCCGGAGGCAGTGGATCCGGAAGATGTGGAAATGCTGCAGGATCTGGTGATTTCCGCGGTGAATGAGGCGCTGCGCCAGGCAGAAGAAGCCATGGACAGCGCAGTGAATCAGGCCACCGGCGGCCTGAATTTGGGCGGCTTTGGCCTGTAATTCAGAATAAAATGCCTCCCGACCGCATTTTTTTGCGGCCGGGAGGGGTTCCGGCCTTGACATTTGCAGGGGCTTGTGATATCATCAACCGTGGCTTTGGCATTGCTTGAGCAATGCCGTTGACCAATAAAAAATAGATGGGCCTGTAGCTCAGCTGGGAGCGCAAAGGGTTCGGTTTTCTGCCACATCTATAATTTCATATTGCTTTATTCTTCTGTTCCGCTTTGGGAAC
>CAJFVV010000069.1 GCA_904420565.1 Candidatus Pseudoscillospira faecavium | reverse complement strand
ATCATTATACACCGGCAGGGGCATCGTGCGCTCCATCATGTCAAACAGCTCATCGCCCACCCGGGCGCCCAGCACACTGATATAGGGACCCTCCGGCCGTTTTTTCTCTTCAAACGCGGCGCGGAATTTCTCCGCATCAAATGTCGTTCCCTTGTAGGCACCGTAGGCCTCCGCCAGGCGCAGCAGCTCTGCCTTGGTCCGTTCCCGGGAGCAGGCATCGCCGCTGTGGAGCACATCCAGCATGAAAATAAAATCCAGCTTTCCGCTCTCCAGGAGCACATCATAGGCGCTGCGGATGGTATCGCAGCAGTTCACCAGCACCAGTTCCTTCACCTGGCCCTCCATGCAGGCCTCCAGCAGCGACTTGCCGAAGCCGCAGATGTTGGGGTGGCTGATCTGGTCGCTCAAATCGAAATTATCCGGCATATGGTTCAAAATGGCACACTCGCCGCCAAAAGCGCGCAGCAACTCCACCGGGGTGTATTTACAGATATAATGGGTCACGCTCATGCCTGCTCTCCCTCCAGCATTTCGATAAAGGCTTCCACACGGGTGGCCATCTGTCCCTCGCCGCCGTGGCTGCGGTCGCATCCGTCGCCATCCAGGATCAAGCACGGGTAGCCTGCCTCTTCAAATTTCTGCTTGGCCAGCTGCGCGCCGCCCAAGGTGTGCTTGCAGCCCCAATGACAGAACCAGATGACACCATCGGCACGAACCTGCTTGGCCGCTTCAATGCCGCGGTCAATCCGGCGCTGCACCGGGCCGTTAAAAGCCGAATACACAATGCGCTCTGCCATAGCGCGGTAGGGATCCGAAAGATCCGCTTTCACCAGCCCCTCAAAGCACATGTCGCAGCCCACAATCTGCACCGCCGGATTATAATCCAGCACAGAGCGCAGCGGGTGAACCCAATAGGGAATGGTATGCATCCACACAAGCCGTTTACCCGCCGCTGCAGGCGCCTTTTTCGCCTCCTGCAGGCATTTAATGGTAAATTGCTCTGTCTTTTCCGTGCCCAGCAGATTGTGGAGGGTAAATGCCGAAAACATTTGATCGGTCACCGCACTCAGGAGCTGTTTATCGGCCCGCATGGTCATAAAGCGCTCGAAATTGTCCATGCTGCGCTGGCTGCGCGCCACAGCTCTGCGCAGCTGCTCTTCATCAATGCGCTGCCCCGTCTGTTTTTCAATAAAATCTTTCATGCCGTGCAACTGTTCTGTGACATATTGCAGTGCGCCCTCGTCCTGGCCATAGGGCACATCAATCACATACTGCTCCACGCCGAAATACTCTGCCAGGCGGCGGAAGGTCAAAAGATTCGCATCGCACGCCAAAGTGGTGTTGATGATGAAGCGCGGCTTGGGCATCAGGCCTTTTTCCGCCGCACCGATAAATACTTTATGATAAGAACAGAATGTTTCCGGCAAGCCCTCATTTTCAGCATACTGCAAAAAAGCACGCTCGGCATGGGTACCGGAAAGATAACATCCGAACCCCTCGCAGGAATACGGATGCAGCCCCAGCACCTGCAGCATTTCACATGGGGTAAACAGGCTGACCATAGCCGCCTTGTCCGGGTGGGCCAGGGGCGCAATCATGGAATCCATGGTCTCCACTGCCGCAAACTGATCTGCCTTGTTGGCGTGCTTCCTTGGCGCTGCCTTCAGCTGCAGCCGCTTGGCGCGGTAGCCGGCCAGCAGCAGCTTCCTCGCCGCTTCCGGTTTGGTTTCGCACCGCTCCTGAATAATTTCTCCAAATCGATCCACAATGTTTCCCATATAAAAACCTCACTTTCCGTGAAGAATCGTACGGCATAAAAAAGCCCGTATTGGGTTAGTATAATCCTTCTACTATTCCTTTGTAAAGGCAAAAAATTCCATTTTTCTGTTTTGATAAGGTCTGCCCCCGGATTTCCTCTGCCTTTTTGTTCACAATTCCCTGTTTCTTCACTTGCAGTGCGTTTCTCCTGGCGTTTCCGCTCCCCCCATTTTATTTTGCCAAGAAAACTTTGCAAAAAGTATTGACAAGTATACTTGGCAATGCTATGATGATTTTGCAAAGAAAACTTGGCATAACAGCCATTCCCGTTTTTATTCCGAAAAGAGGTCGATTCCATGAACAAAGACGAAATCTTATCAAAGAGCCGTCAGGAAAAGGAAGACGAAGGCGTTGTTTACGCCCTCAACAAGGGCCATCGATACGGCGTAGCCGGCATGAACCTGATGATGTGCGTGCTTTTGCTGTTCAACCTCTGGCAGGCGCAGGACAACAGCGCCATCCTGGCTCTGCTCTGCGCCTACAACGGGTTTAACCTGCTCGGGAACTACCGCGTTCTCAAAAAGCGCT
>CAJFVV010000068.1 GCA_904420565.1 Candidatus Pseudoscillospira faecavium | reverse complement strand
TGCGGGCGGAAGCTGGGAGCAGTGAAGAAAGCTGGAGGCAACCCACCTGGACCTTGGGTGCAGGTTTATAACGGGCTCACACGACCACGCGGGGATTTTTGCATCCTGATCCTCCTGTTTTTCCGCACCGGAAACTCTGCTGCGCATCCTTTTCCGGATGTCCGCCGGCTGCAAATCCTTGAGATTGACAATTTCCCCTTGCGAAATGTGCATAACTTTATTATAATAATTAGGTATTTTTCCGCACTGCAGAGCGTGCAGGATGAATTGAGAGGAATGAAACAAATATGAGCGCACCAAAAGACAACAACGCGCATAAAGACGCTGTGATTACCAAAAACACGCGAGAAATGCGCAACCGTGAGGATGCAAAAAAGAACCGCAATTTTTATATCAAATGCGGTATTGCCGTAGCGGCCCTGGCCATCGCCTTCGTGCTATGCTTTTTATACAGCAACGAAGGCATCCGCAGCAACATGACTGCCGTGACCGTGGATGGTGAAAAATATACCGCCACAGATTTGAACTATTATTATTATACCGCTTTGTCTCAAAACAGCTATGTGCTGTCCTATATGGGCATTGATGCAAACCAGGATCTGGACAGCATTGAGTATGCCGACGGCCAGTCCTGGGGAGATTATTTCCGCAGCATGGCAGTGGATGCATTGGTGCAAACAGCTTCCATGTACAACGAAGCCATGGCCAATGGATATGAAATCAGCGATGCAACCCAGCAGGAAATCGACAACTATTCCGCATCTATTGATACCTACTGCGAAAACAATGCCATGACCCGCGATCAGTTCCTGCAGACCAATTACGGCGCGGGTATGACCAACGATATTTTCATGAAGCATCTGACCATGATGTATGTCGCTTCCGACTACCAAACCAATTACCGCAATACACACGAATATACTGATGAGGAACTGCAGTCGTATTACGACGAACACAAGCAGGATATTGATTTGGCCAGCTATGAAGTTCTGACCGTCAACGCTGATTACTCCGGCATTGAAGGCATCACGGAAGGCTCCACCGATGAAGAACCCACTTATACCGAAGAGCAGGATCAGCAGGCCATGGACGCTGCCAAGGAAACAGCCAATGCTTTCCTGGATCGGGTCAATGCGGGCGAGTCTTTAGCTGATATTGCACAGGAATACGGAGAAAATTACTACAGCAACAAGGTGGACACTTCCTATTCTTCCTATACAGATTATGCATTTAACGATTGGGTCTTTGACGAATCCCGCACCATCGGTGAGGCAAGCATGATGATCGACGAAACCCACAACTGCTGGTATGTGGTAGTGCTGAATGACCGTTACCGCCCGGATTACAATACCGTAGATGTCCGTCATATTCTCGTTGAGCCTGTGGACAGCGGACTGAGCGAAGGCGACGAAGGCTATGAGGAAGCACAGGCATTAAATGATGCCCAAGCTGCGCAAAAGGCCCAGGATATTCTGGATGAATATCTGGCCGGCGAACAAACGGCAGAAGCTTTTGGCGAATTGGCAAAGGAATACTCCACCGACAGCAACGCCAGCGATGGCGGCCTTTATACCCAGGTTTACCGCGGTGAAATGCTGGACGCTTTTGAAAACTGGTGCTTTGATGAAAGCCGCACCCCAGGCGACACCGGTATCGTGGAGACCACTCACGGATACCATGTGATGTATTTCCAGGGTGAGGATATTCCTTACTGGCAGGTTCGCTGCATTGACGGTTTGTATACCCAATGGCAAAACGATATCTATGAAAGTGCCACAGTCAGAGAGCATCCCCTTGGCATCAATGCTGCCGGCTGACTTCAAATATTGCGCCCCCCGGCTTTGTATCGCTGCAAAGCCGGGGGTTTTTGAAAGGATGACTTCCATGAAAGAAGAATGGATCCGCACGGAGATGCTGCTGGGGCATGACGCCCTGGAGCGTCTCTCCCGTGCCCATGTGGCCGTTTTCGGCATCGGCGGCGTAGGCGGCTATGTGGTAGAAGCACTGGCTCGTTCCGGTATTGGCGAACTCACTCTCATCGACAGCGACCGGGTAAATTTGTCCAATATAAACCGTCAGATTATTGCCACCCATGAAACGATCGGGCAAAACAAGGTGGATGCAGCCGCCCAGCGCGTGAAACAAATTCATCCGGACTGTATCATCCACACATACCCGCTGCGTTATGAAGATACCAACCGCGCTCTCTTTTTCACCCGGCAGTATGATTACATCGCCGACTGCATTGATCTCGTAAAGTGCAAGCTGGACCTGATTTGCACTGCACTCGAACGCGGGATTCCCATTTTATCCGCTATGGGCACCGGTAATAAAGTGGATCCTTTCCAGCTGCAGATCACCGACCTCGCAAAAACAGAAGGATGCCCTCTTGCCCGGGTCATGCGAAAAGAACTCCGTGCGCGCGGCATTCTGCACACCCAGGTGTTGTTCAGCCCAGAAATCCCCGTCAAACCAGCTCAGCTGGTGGAGCATGATCCAGGGCGTCGGAGCACCCCCGCCAGCTGCTCCTGGGTTCCCTCCTGTGCAGGTCTGATGATGGGCGGCTATATCATACAGGCATTGGCCAGCGGCCCTATCGCCCCACCCGAGTCCCATTTTGAGAAAGGATGTGCATTGTAAAATGAAAAAAGCAATTCTGGCTGCTGCCGCTATTTCGGCAGCCTGCCTTTTCGCAGGCTGCAGCAGTCAAACAGTCAGCAGCTCTGCAGACGGTGAAACCAGCGCTACTTCTGTGATGCTCCCTTTGGGTGAAGACGTGACCGTGCGTGTCGGAACAGATGCAAACGGCGAAATCTTACTGGACGGCAACACTATGGAAGGCTTTTTTGCCAGCGACCACTATACCGATGAATCCCCCTATGGCTTTGCGCTGGTGCTGACCGGCGATGGAAAAAAACAATTCCGCAACGCCACCCGGGAATTGGCCAAAGAGCAGTCCACCATAACCCTGTGGGCCGGCGATGAGGCCATCTGCAGCCCGGTCATCACCACGATGCTGAATACAAAATATGTCATTTTGAACATTGCTTCCGTAACGGACGCAGCTTCTTATGAACATGTTGTGGATGCGCTGCAGGGAGGCTGAATACTCTGCCGCAAACGCCGGTATGGAACAGTCCATGCCGGCGTTTGCGGCATCAATGCGCAAAAGTCTTCATGGTTCCATTCAAAATGATGTTTATTCGACAAAAAAGATTGCTTTTTTCATTTTTATCCATATAATAAGTATAGAAACTATATAAAACAGCACAAAACTGAATATAGTTCCAAAATAATATGGAAGGAAGAACATGATGAAAAAAACAATTGCAATGCTTTTCTGCGGCGCTTTGCTGGCCTCCATGCTTGTGGGCTGCGGCAACGGCGGCAATAACGCCAATGTTCCCTCGTCTTCTGAAAGCGAGGATGGTCAGTTGGCAGAAACGACCATTTATGTCAGCATCGCTGCTTCTCTAGTCAGCTCTTTCGATGAGATTATTCCACTGTATAACGAAAGCCAGCCCAATGTAACCATTTCCATCAACTCCGGTTCCTCCGGCAAGCTGATGCAGGAAATTGAAGAGGCAGACGGCCATGGCATTGATATCTTCTTCTCTGCCGGCAAGAGCCAGGTAACACAGCTGGATGAGACAGACGGCCTTGTCGTGGAAGGCACCATCACCGATCTGCTTCAGAATCAGCTGTGTCTGGTAACAGGCAAAGGCAGCGGCACAACTGTGACCGGCTGGGATAACATTTCCAATGCCTCCAACATGGCACTGTGCGATGGTTCGGTACCTGTGGGCAATTACTCCCGCGAGGCTTTTGTCTCCCTGGGTTACCTTCCTGATACGGAAGACAACTCCGCATATACTTCCCAGGAAGTTTCCGATGCGCTGGGCGGCATCGAAATCAACGAATGTGCAGATGTTTCCGCAGCAGCCCAGGCAGTGGCTGAAGGCTCCAATGAAATCGGCACCATTTACTACTCCGATTATTATGATTTCCAGGATGATCTGGATATCATCGCCCAGGACGACGGCACCTTGACCGGCCCCATCGTCTATCCTGTCTGCCAGATTAACAATCCCGATGCAGACGAAGCCGAACTGGCTGCCACTGCAGATTTCATGGCGTTCCTTCAGACGCCGGAAGTGGCTGAAATTTTCCAGAACCATTGCTTCATCGTTAACGAATAATTTTTGCACTCTTTACTTTCACCCATAAGCGCAAAACTTCCGCTTTCACATGGCGGAAGTTTTGCGCTTCTTCGGAAGGAGTTCGCCCATGACAGAAATTCTGCAAATTATCCAGGATTTTGATTGGAGTCCTTTTTGGATCTCGCTGAAAACCGGCATTGTCGCCACAATCATCTGCTTTTTCCTGGGCATTTGGCTTGCCCGGCAAATCATACGCCTGGGTCCGAAAAGCAAGGCCATTCTCGATGGCATTTTAACGCTTCCTATGGTCGTCGCACCTACGGTAGCAGGCTTCTTCCTGCTGCTTCTGTTCTCCCTTCGGCGCCCTTTCGGCTCCTGGCTGTACACTACTTTTGATATCAAAGTTGTGCAGACCTGGCTCGGCTGTGTCATTGCTGCTTCCGTCATTGCTCTGCCCCTGATGTACCGCAATGCCCGCGCCGCCTTTGAACAGGTAAACATTGATTTGATCTATGCCGGACGCACCCTTGGGATGAGCGAGCGGCAGATTTTCTGGAAAATCATCATTCCAGAAGCCGGCCCCGGCATCGCTTCCGGCACAATTCTCACCTTTGCCCGGGCTTTGGGTGAATACGGCGCCACATCCATGCTGGCCGGCAACATCGCCCATAAAACCGGCACCATCTCCCAGCGCATCGCTCAGGTCATCAACAACGGCGATTATCTGACCGCTGGTGTTTGGGTGATTATTATGCTGGCAATTGCTTTTATCATTCTTCTTGCCATGAACCTCATTTCCGGAAAAGGCATGAAAAATGTTCACCGCTGGTGAAGGGAGGCACATCCATGTCAATTGAAGCAACCATCAAAAAAGATTTTGGTTCTTTTCATCTCGATGTGTCTTTCTCCGGAGGCAACGAGGTATTGGCCATTCTGGGCGGCAGCGGCTGCGGAAAAAGCATGACACTGCGCTGCATCGCCGGAATTGTGACGCCGGACGAGGGCCGCATTGTGGTCGATGGCATTCCTTTTTTCGATTCTGAAAAGAAAATCAATCTAACCCCACAGGAACGCCGGGTCGGACTGCTATTCCAAAACTATGCCCTGTTTAACAATATGACCGTGGCGGAAAATATTGCCGCAGGCGTGCGCGAACGGCTCTCCAAAAAGGAAAAGCTTCAGCGTGCAGGGGCATATATCGAAAAATTCCAGCTTTCAGGCCTGGAAAAGCGTCTCCCCCGTGCACTGTCCGGCGGGCAGCAGCAGCGCGTAGCCCTGGCAAGAATTTTAATCGGAAAACCCCGTATCCTAATGCTGGATGAACCTTTTTCTGCGTTGGACAGCTATCTGCGCTGGGAAATGGAATTGAAGCTGAAGGACACGCTGCAGGAATTTCCCGGCACCACGCTGTTGGTTTCCCACAGCCGGGATGAAGTTTATCGCATCGCACAAAAGGTCTGTGTCATTGACAAGGGGCTCTCTGAGCCCGTGCAGACGGTTCGCGAACTGTTCGACCATCCCCGCACCCAGGCAGCTGCCCTGCTTTCCGGCTGCAAAAATTATGCCCGCTGCAGCATCAGTGCCCCGGGAGAAATTGATGTGCTGGATTGGGGTATTCGTTTAAACTGCGGCCGTCCTATACCGGAAGGTACGCGAATGTTGGGCGTGCGGCGCCACTACATCCATCCTGCTGCCTCCACTGACGAAAATGCTTTTCCCTGCATTGTAGAGCAGGTGATCGACGATGTTTTCTCAACCATCATTCTGGTCCGCTCCTGCCACGCGCCCGCCGATTCCATTTACCCGGTTTTGGAGCTGGAAATGAGCAAAGAAAACTGGGCATGCCAGAACCTTGTTGTGGGGGAACGCTTCTTTGTGTCTATTTCGCCGAAGGACCTTCTGCTTTTACGCTGAATTTTTTATCCGCTTTTCTGCATAACCCTTCCCTTTTGTTGGAAAAATACTTGCCAAAAGCCAAAGTATGCGATACAATATACTTACTTTATTATGTCATTTTGAATCCAGGTTATGGAAATAGATGGGGAGGATTTTGAGTATGGCTACAATTACTGCCAGTGATTTCAGAAACGGTAAAACCTTTGAGTATGACGGGAAAGTAATGATGGTGGTGGAATTCCAGCATGTAAAACCCGGTAAAGGCGCGGCTTTCGTTCGTACCAAAATGAAAAATGTGGTTACAGGTGCTGTAACGGAGACTTCCTTCAACCCC
Organism: Candidatus Pseudoscillospira faecavium; assembly: GCA_904420565.1. GTDB lineage: Bacteria > Bacillota > Clostridia > Oscillospirales > Oscillospiraceae > Pseudoscillospira > Pseudoscillospira faecavium. The sequence continues at coordinate 7,067 of CAJFVV010000068.1, read as the reverse complement.
GATGAAAAGTTTGAAGAAGCATTTATTGAGCGCAAGGAAATGCAGTACAGCTATAACGATGGCGATCTGTACTACTTCATGGATATGGAAACCTTCGACATGGTCCCGCTGAACAGCGATACACTGGGCGACGGTTTCCGCTTTGTAACAGAAAACACCATGTGCAAGCTGCTCAGCTATAAGGGTAAAGTATTTGCGGTGGAAGTGCCCAACTTTATGGATCTGGAGGTTACCCAGACCGAGCCCGGCCTGGCTGGCAATACTGCCACCAACACCCTGAAGCCCGCCACTCTGGAAACCGGCGCTGAGATCAAAGTGCCGCTGTTCATTAACATTGGCGACAAGATCCAGGTTGATACCCGCACCGGTGAATATCTGGGCCGCAGCAAAGCGTAAAAAAGTCAAACCGTGCGTGCAGTGTGCTTCTCCATACTGCACGCATTGTTTCTCACTTCCATCCACTGCGCCCAAAGGGCGCCACAAATGAAAGGAGTTTTTTGCATTATGACAATCTCTGAAAAAGTTGCTTATCTGAAGGGTCTGGCCGAAGGATTGAACATCGATACCGAAAAGAGCAAGGAAGGCAAGCTGATCTCCATCATGACCGATATCCTGCAGGACATTGCACTGGAGCTGGAAGACCTGCAGACCGAACAGGAAGAACTGGTTGAAGAAATTGATGCAGTCAGCGACGATTTGAGCGACGTAGAAAGCCTGCTCTTCGACGAAGAGGATGAGGATGACGAGTATGAGGATGAAGACGAAGAAGAAGACTGCTATGCTTCCGTCTGTCCCAATTGCGGCGATGAAATTTATTTTGACGACTCCGTACTCGAATCCGGTGAGGTTGTCTGCCCCGGCTGCGGCACAAAGCTGAATTTTGATTTGTCCAGCCTGGTGGATGATGAGGAGAATGACTCTGCGGAGGATAAGTAATCTTATTTCAATTTTCTTTTTCCAATCATACAAACAATCAAGCGCAGCAAATTCTGCTGCGCTTGATTGTTTTACTTTTTATATGGCACAAATAAAAGAACACAGCAGCCCGGATTTTATCGAGACTGCTGCGCTTTCATCGCTTTCATTATTTAGGTACAGAACGATTTAATTCAGATAAGGTGTACTGGCGGGAATTCCCTCACTGCCCAAAGTCTTCAACAGCGACAAGCCCAAATCCCTGGCTACTTTCACAGAGCTCTTCACCGCACTGGCATCGCCGGTAAATGCCACAATAACTTCATTTGTGTGGCTTGTGCCGTGATCTGCATCCATATAACGCAACAACTCCACATCGCCTGCTTTTAAACATGCATCGGCAATCACCATGCCCACAGCAGCCGGCGACCCTGCCACAAAGCCAAAGGCCTGACCTGCCGGTGCACCAAAAAACTTTTGCAGCGCTTCTCCCGCATGGGCAGAATAAGTCAACTCCAAATGGCCTTCGCCGCTGATGTAGAGTTCACCGGCATAATAGGTCGTATAGCGCAGAGCAATCTCTATCGCTTCCCGGGCATCCGCCTCGTTGGCCGCACCCAAAACAATATAGTTGCCGTGGCCGCCCCACCCCTTGGTATCGCGGGGCAGCTGAATGCTCAGCACCTCAGTGTTGGTTCGCTTCACCGCTTCATCTATGGCATTGATCTGCCCGGCTGCTCCGGTTCGGGAGCTTAAAATGCCGATACTGCGATAGTCCTTCAGATAATCTGCACGCTCACGCAGCTGGAAATCCACATTGGGGATTACCAGGCCGATGGTATCCAGCACCGTTGTGCCGATATATTCCATTGTCTGTCCTTCCGATGCTGATATCAAATCCATCATACAAAACTCCCAAAAGGATTTCTCTGTTTTCATTGCGCAATGGTATTATAGCAAAAGCGCGCATCTTTGACAAGGGTCAAAGCAGGCGCCTGCCCATATCCGTTACATCATAGCCACCCAAGGCTTCCGTCTCCAGCCGCATCGCATCAGACTGCAGCACAGAAATCACCCGCTGCACCACAGGGTTCCCCAAGTGATATTCCGGCACAAACAAATCGTATTGTTCGTATTTAACCGGAAGAAACTCCACATCTTTTGATCCGAGTACACTGCGGGCATTCCCAAAAGCGCAGTCCGCTTCTCCTCGGGCCACAGCTTCCGCTGCCGCCATATGCGACGGCGCCACCTGCTCATAGCCCTGCACCCGCGTCACAGGAATGTGGTGCTCTAAAAACAGGCTGTCCGTCAAAACCCGAATTCCGCTTCCCTTTTCCCGGTTGACCATGCGCACGTCGGCACGGGCAAAATCATCAATGGAATGTATATTCTTCGGATTACCCGGCGCAGTATAAATACCAATAGAGCGATTGACAATATGGTAAACCTGCACCGCCATACCCGGCAGCATTTTTGTGGCAAAAGGGAGATTGTAACGATCTGTTTCCCGATCCCACAAATGAGCCGTTGCCAGCTGGGCCTGCCCCTGATACAGAGCAAACAAACCGTTATAGCTTCCAAGATAGGAGCGGCATACCGCCTGAAATCCCTCAGCCGCATTGACGCGGGCGCAAAGATTGTCCAGCAGCATATCCTGACCGCACAGGATGATACTATCGGATTCCTGGACGCCGCTGAAAGGCAAGTCAACTCCCCTGGTAACCAAAGCGCGCACATCCGTCTCACGGATGCGGAATTGTTTTCCGATTTTAACCGCCTTCAGACGTCCTTGTTTAATCATGTCGTAAACTGTGGTTTTTTTCACCGCCAAAATTTCCGCAGCATCCTTCGGAGATAAGTATTTTTCTTCCATCAGGCCAGCCTCCCATGCAATTGAAAGCCGTATTTTGTCTAAATCTATTATACCATTTTCCCTGAAAATTTCCAGTAAAAATCCAGTTATATCCGATTACAGCGGCTCTGAGCACGGAAAAAACCTGTCTCCCCGATGCAAAAACCACACAAAAACAGCTGCCGCCACAAATGCAGCCAATGCATTCCCTGCCGGCGCAGTCAGCCAAACGCCTGGCAGCCCAAGCCACGGCACCAGCACTGCCATCGCAGCCAGGGGAAACAGCAGCGCCCGCCCCAGAGATATCAGCAGTGAAATGCCAGGACGATTGACAGCAGTAAAAAAGGCACTCAAGCAAATGCCAAGCCAGCTGGTGCAGTATGCAAATGAGAACAGCCGCATCGCCTGCAGGCTCAGCTCTGTCAATGCCGGGCTTTCGCCCTTCAGAAACAGCGTCAAAATTTCACTGCCGCCCAACTGCAGCGTGCTCCACGCCGCAGCTGCAATAAGTGCTCCCGCCAGCAGCACCCGTTTTTCAATGGCAAGCATTCGCCGACGCAGCTGCGCACCATAATTGTAACTGATGGCTGGCTGCATGGAATCGGTCATGCCATATAAAATGGAAATCACCATATTGTCCACATAGAGCACAACAGAAAGCGCCGCCACCGCCATGGTTCCCGATAACCGCAGCAAAACACTGTTGAATACAATCATCAAAACAGAACCTGCAATATTGGTAAAAAATTCCGATGATCCGTTAAAAAAGATATTGCGCATCAGCCGCGGAGCAATTTTCCCGCGCACAAAGCGCAGCGGCAATTTTTTCAAGATAAACGGCAGATAACTCAGGATGGTTCCAAGCGAATACCCCAGGCAGGACGCCAGCGCCGCCGCGCCAATCCCCCAATGCAGCACGCCCAAAAACACATAATCCAGCACAACGTTGATGAGAGCAGTACCCACATTGATGGTCATGCTGTATCGGGTGCGTCCGCAAATCCGCAGATAATTGTCCACAGCAAAAAACACCATAATCAACGGTGCAAATACTGCATAGACCTTCACATAGCTGACAGCCAGGGCGGTGACCGCTGCATCCGCTCCCAGAAGCTGCAATATGGGGCCAATGGCAAAAAAACCCGCCGCACCAATCAGGCAGGATGCCAGCACAATTAACAGCGAGCAGGTTGTAAAAATCCGGCTGGCATCCTGCTCTTTCTTCTCTCCCAGATGAATGGCAATCTGTACAGCAGAACCCACTGCTACCATATCAGAAAACACAAAACTGATATTGATAAACGGCATCACCAGATTGATTGCCGCCAGGGCGTCCGCACCGACAAACCGCCCCACAAAAATGCCGTCTGCAATAAAATAAAGCGCGGTAACCGCCATGCTGATCATATTGGGAATGGCAAACTTGAAAAAAAGACGTGTGGGAGAAAGGGTTTCATAAAGCTCTGTTTGTTTTGACATAAAAAACTCCTGTTGATATCCAAAACGGCAATTCAGCGCGTAAATCGTCTCTCTGAAGCGCCTGGCCGCACAATGGACGTGTGTAAGTTTGCATGCACCATTCAGCGCTGCTGTGCAGTTTCCTCCCTCGGGCCGGGCTGAAACTGATCGCCCAGCGACTGCAGCTGCAGCGCACCAGCAGACAACTCCGTCAGCTGCGCCTGCAAAGCGTCGCGTCCTCCCTGGGGCAGCGCAAGGCGCATGACAATCTGTGCGCCGTATTCCGTGTGCTCCACTACGCCATCCGCACCGGCAACCAGGAGCTTCACCTGCTCAAACAACGCATAGGGCAGCATCAGCTCCGCCCGCTCCCACAGACACATTCTGCAAAGCCCGGCAGCTTCCAAGGCATCCGATGCGCCGCGGCTGTATGCCCGGGTCAAGCCGCCGGTTCCCAGCAAAACACCGCCAAAATAGCGGGTGACAACGCAGCAGACATTCCACACCTCCCGCCGCTGAAAAACATTCAGCATGGGCTGCCCTGCAGTTCCCTGCGGCTCCCCGTCGTCGCTGTAACGCAAGAGAGCTCCTTCGTGAAGCAGATAACACCAGCAATTATGCCGGGCATCGTGATACGTTTTGCGCATTTCCTCGATTCGGGCACGGGCTTCTTCTTCGCTTTCCACGCGCCAGATATGGCTGATGAAGCGCGACTTTTTTTCCACAAATTCACTTTGCGCCGCTTCATATGGGATTAGATAGTTCAATGCGCCGCTCATCGCTCCCACTCCTCTTTCGGCTCTTCCAAGGGCGGATAAACATATGGGCGCACCTGCCCCAGCGTCTTTGGCGTGCATACCGCTTCCACCACGGTCGTGTCTTCATAGCGAACCTCCAGCACCTTTGCCTCCCGGTACAGCACATCCAGCAGCCCTGCCTTGTCATAAGGCAAGTGCAGCGTCACGCGGCGGGATCCTTTGTCCAGCCTGCGCTCAATCAGTGCCAGCAAATCCGGAATTCCCGCCTTTGTTTTCGCCGAAATGGCAACGGCATCCTCTCCCCGCGGCACATCTTCTGCGCTGACCAGCTCCGCTTTGTTGTAAACCCGGATGCAGGGCGTGGTCTGCGCCCCCAACTCCGCAATCAGCTTGTCCACCACAGCAGCCTGCTCCTGCCACATGGGATTGGAAATGTCGATGACATGCACCAGCAAATCGGCGTATTCCAGTTCCTCCAGCGTTGCCTTGAAGGCATCCACCAGCTGATGGGGCAGCTTTCGGATAAAGCCCACCGTATCGGAAATCACCACATCCAGCATATCGCTGACCGACAGCAGGCGCGATGTGGTGTCCAGCGTATCAAACAGGCGGTTATTGGCCGGAATAGCTGCTCCCGTCAGCGCATTGAGCAGCGTGGACTTGCCCGCATTGGTGTAGCCCACAATGGCCACCACCGGGATTTCATTCTTCGTGCGCTGCTGACGCTGAGTCCCGCGCACCCGGCGCACCTCTTCCAAATCTGCGCGCAGTTTATCGATCTTCCGATGGATATGGCGGCGGTCTGTTTCCAGCTGTGTTTCGCCGGGGCCGCGGGTGCCGATAGGGCTTTTGCCGCCGGAAGCCGTCTGCCGGACCAGATGGGTCCACATGCCTGTCAGCCGCGGCAGCAAATACTGGTACTGTGCCAGCTCCACCTGCAGGCGGCCCTCCTTTGTTTTGGCACGCTTCGCGAAAATATCCAGAATGAGACCGCTGCGGTCCAGCACCTGCACCCCAAACTCATCTGTCAGCACCCGCATCTGAGACGGTGAGAGGTCATTGTCAAAAATGACCATCTCACCGCCGAGATTGGCGATGAGCTCCTGAACTTCCGCCACTTTACCCTCGCCAATAAAAGTGCGCGGGTCCGGCGCGTCTTTTTTCTGCAGCACTTGTGCCACCGGCTCCGCGCCAGCTGTCTCCGCCAACGCGGCCAGTTCCTCCATGGACCATTCATCGGCGTTGTCTTCCGGTTTCAGCCGGCCGGCCTGCAGCCCCACCAGAACCACGCGCTCCCGCTTTTCTTCCTGCATTATTTTTTCTGTAGTTTCCATAGTCCCTCCAGGGGTTCATTCTTTATTTTTGCAGCGCCTGCACCACTTCGCCGATGTAAGCGCGGTGATAATCCTTGCCGGGATATATCATGCGGTCGATATCCGCATCCACAAACTGTTCCGCACAAAGATCCGCCTGATAGAGTTTCCGGCAGACAAGCACCAGGGATGCTTCTTCAAAATAGGGGGCATCCCCTTCGGCATACGCCGGTGTCAAACCGCAGGCCTGCACCTTGTCAATCTCCCGCCCGCTTTTGCTGCCGCACAACTGCAGCACCTTTTGATATTCCTGCCCCAAAAAGGACACCGTAAAATATGCACTGCGCTCCATAAAACCGTAGGTATAGCGCTGCGGCCGGACATAGACCGTGCACACAGGTTTTTTCCACAGCGTGCCGAGGCCGCCCCAGCCAATGGTCATGGTATTCAGCGCCGTCCGGTCCCCCGCCGTCAGCAGGGGCGTCTGTCTTTCAAATGCCTGAAAAACCGCAAAGGATACTGCATCCAACGGGACTTCCCGCAAATTCTGACTCATAAACAGCCTCCCAATTCTTACAGGATTTGGTTTTAGTATATGCCAAAAACAAGAAAAAAGAAACCCCCGCATCGCAACGATACGGGGGCTTGCGTCACATCATTCCAATAAGAAAAATTTCTTATTTGTCCAGGCCGAACTTCTTGTTGAACTTTGCAACACGGCCGCCGGTATCCACCAGCTTCTGCTTGCCGGTGAAGAAGGGGTGACAC
>CAJFVV010000067.1 GCA_904420565.1 Candidatus Pseudoscillospira faecavium | reverse complement strand
TCTTCGTTTGGCACGTAAAAGTTCGCGTTTTGGCAGATTCAGCGGAAAATTCACCACTTTTTCCACCTTCTCACAGCCGCACAACTCTCCTGAGAAGAAAAAGGGCCAAGTCCCGAAAGCCGCTTGGGACGTGGCTTTCGGGACTTTCTGCAAACCATAAAAATCCATTCAGGTAGACATTCCCCTCTCGTCAAAATGACGGCCCCGCAAAAAATCCATTCTCCCCCAACCGATACCGCCCCTTTCCGGGTAGACATTCAGGTAGACACGGTGGACAGGAGATGGAAAATACTGGTTTCCGTGCACAAAAAACAAGCGCCGGAAAATCCGGCGCTTGTCGCAGAAGATATGGAATTTTAATAGGCAATGCCCTGCGCCAGCATAGCATCACAAACTTTGAGGAAGCCGGCGATGTTTGCACCTGCCATCAGGTCGCCCTCTTCGCCATATTCCTTGGCTGCATCATAGCAGGCATGGAAGATACCTTCCATAATCTCTTTGAGCTTTGCGTCCACCTCTTCAAAGGTCCAGCTGTACCGCATGGAGTTCTGGCACATTTCCAGCGCAGAAGTGGCCACACCGCCAGCGTTGGCCGCTTTAGCGGGGGCATACAGAATACCGGCCTTCTGATAAACAGCAATTGCTTCCGGTGTAGACGGCATATTAGCACCCTCGGCCACAGCGATACAGCCGTTCTTGGCCAGAATCTCGGCAGATGCGCCGTCAATCTCGTTCTGGGTAGCGCTGGGCAAAGCAATGTCGCAGGGAATGGTCCAAATGCCATTGCAGCCCTCGGTATATGTGGCCGTAGGTACCGCATCCACATATTCTTTAATGCGGCCGCGGCGCACTTCTTTGATTTCTTTGACCACATCCAGCTTGATGCCGTCGGGGTCATGGATATAGCCGTTGGAATCAGACAGCGCCACAACTTTCGCGCCCAGCTGCTGTGCTTTTTCCGTCGCATAAATTGCCACGTTGCCGCTGCCGGAAATCACTACAGTTTTTCCTGCAAAAGAATCGTCCTTCATGCACTTGAGCATTTCCTGAGTCAGATAGCACAAACCATAGCCAGTGGCTTCTGTACGCACCAGGGAGCCGCCCCAGTTCAGTCCTTTTCCGGTCAACACACCGGTGTGTTCATTGCGCAAGCGCTTATACTGGCCGTACATATAGCCGATCTCACGGCCGCCTACACCGATGTCGCCGGCAGGCACATCCGTATCGGCGCCGATATGGCGCTGCAGCTCCGTCATAAAGCTCTGGCAGAAGCGCATGATCTCCGTGTCGGATTTGCCCTTGGGATCAAAATCGCTGCCGCCTTTGCCGCCGCCGATGGGCAGTGTAGTCAAGGAATTTTTGAAAATCTGTTCAAATCCCAGGAACTTGACAATGGACAAATTGACAGAAGGATGCAGGCGCAGTCCGCCTTTGTAAGGGCCGATGGCACTGTTGAACTGCACACGATAGCCGCGGTTGACATGAACGCCGCCCTTGTCATCCATCCAGGTAACGCGGAACTGAATGACACGCTCCGGCTCCGTGATACGCTCAAGAATCGCATTTTTTTCAATGGCCGGATTTTTCTCCACCACCGGAACCAGCGATTCCAGCACTTCGCTCACGGCCTGCAGGAATTCAGGCTCGTTCGGGTTGCGTGCAACAACACTGTCATACACGCGCTGCACATATGCATTTTCAAATTTCATTTTGGTCTTTATCCCCTTTCGCATGCAATTGCTGCAAAACTTGGTATTATTATAATCACAAGTACACCGTAACACAATAGTTTTTTACAGTAAATTGTTAAATTTTTTCGCGTGCAATAATTCCTGCAAAACCGAAAGGATTTCAGGTAGGAATTCGCCGAATTTCTTAAAGATTTACTGCATTTTTGCATAAAATACTGCACTTTTTATGCGGTAACCATAGTCGGTGACGTTCGGATCTGTTCCGCCAGATACTGGATGATATCCCTGCGCGCCACAATGCCCACAAAAACACCGCGGTCATCTACAATCGGGACAAACGAACTGCACAGCGCAGCATTTCTCAGCTCGTCATCCGTCGCCGTAATTTTCACAGCCGGAACATTGCCTTTGCGCACAAAAGAACCAATTTTATTTTCCTTCACTTGTTCATATCCGCCGTAATCAATCATATGCCATAAAAAATCGCCTTCATCGATGGTGCCAAGATAAAATCCATCCTGGTTGACTACAGGAATTTCGCGACAGCCGTGACTGCGCATGAACCGCAGTGCCTGCTGTACCGTTTTATAATCATAAAGAAAAGAACTTTCTGTTTTTCGCTGCAAAAAACGAATCACATTCACGTTTTTCGTTCAACTCCTTTCACATAATGCCGCTGCTTGTTGGGAAGACACTATGATCATAACAGACAGTCATTAAAATTTTGTGAACCTATTGTTGAAATTTTATCTAAAAAAAGTAAAAATTTTTTGGGCAAATCTACAATTCAAAGCAAATAGGCCGGCTGCTTTCGCAGTCGGCCCAAAATTCCATATCAAAATGCCACAACTACACCGCCGTCTCCGGCATAAACCGTGCTGATACCGCCTGTGCGGATAATCTCCACCTTGGTGAAAGGCAGCTTCTTAAACAACAGGTTACGCACATAAATGGCCCGATCCGGACAATTGCAATGAGAAATAACCAGAGTGCGCCCTTCAATACCATGTTTTTTGGCTTTCCGGGCCGCAACATCTGCCAGTTTGGCCAGAGCCTGCTTCACGCTCAGCGCTTGGCCCACCTTATCAATAGTGCCCGCAGGCGTTCCTTCCATCACCAGCTTGATACGCAGCGTCCCTGTAATCAGGGCTTGCATCTCGTTCAGGCGCCCGTTTTTGCGCAGATTATCCAAATTCTCCAGAACAAACAGTGTGGTCAGATGCGCAATAAAGTGATTCATCTCCTCAATTACCTTTTCAAAAGGCAATCCAGCACGGCACAACTCAAACAGCTTAATCAGCAGTGCGCTCTGCCCGGCGCAGGCAGAATGGGAATTGAAAATATGGATTTTTTTGTCAGGATGTTCTTCCAGATACAGATCCCGTGCCTGCACAGCGCTGTTGTAAGAGCCGCTGAGGGCCGCAGAAAGAGTAATCACATAAACCTCATCGGCTCCCTCGAAAGCATCCATATACCATTGCGGCGCGGGGCAGGCAGTTCCCGTTCCCTGGGCAGAAGCAGCCATGCGGGCGATCAGGTCCTCAGTATCCAGCATGCCGTTATCCACATATTCCTGGTTGCCCACCCGAATCAGCAGCGGCACCATGGCATATTCCGGCGCATCTTTCAGCCCGGGTACAGGATCGGTGCAGCTGTCACCAATAATTTTGAAACTCATAGGCGTTCTCCCAAAAACACAATTTAATCTTCAAAACGATATTTTATAATAATGATTATGTATATAGTATATGCCATTCCGGGGCCCTTGTCAATCGAAATACCGAAGATCGTTTAATTTTTTACACATAGTGCTCTTCCAATTACAGCCTGCATCAGGATACCTCTTCATCGCGCCGGAAATATACCTCTATCCTCAGCGCATCCGCCACAGGAGGTCGCCTTTTGCCGCGTTGCTGTTTCGTTAATCTGCCAGACAAAGCAAAAAAAGAGTCATCCGCCAAAACCGGATGGCTCTTTGCTTTTTGCCGCGTTTACGCCATAGAAGCTCCGTCAAACCCCGCAGCCAGCAGTTCGGAGAGCATGTGTTCCTCAAATGCTCCGGCCTGATTGGCGCACAGAACCCGCAGCCTAGGCGCAAATTCACAGAGAAACTGCCGACACAGGCCGCAGGGAGTGCACAGCGCCGCAGACGATCCGGCGACGGCAAGGGCAGAAAAGTCCCGCCTGCCTTCACTGATGGCCTTGGACGCGGCCACACGCTCAGCACAAATGCCGCAGGGATAAGAAGCATTTTCAATGTTGCAGCCGGTATACACCACACCATTGCCGCACAAAATGGCCGCGCCCACGGCAAAGCCGGAATAGGGCGCATAGGCCTGCGCCCGTGCTTCCAGCGCCATGCGCACAAGTTCCCGATCTGTCATGATCAAGCCTCCTTTTCCGATGAAACAGATCGGCGGCGCGGCAAGCCGCCGCGCCGCCGTTTTCTGCATTATACCACAAAAAGCGTTTTTTTCCAGCGCCTTATGCCAATTCCGCCTGGCCGGTATAGAGCTGATAGTAGCGTCCTTTTTCATCAATCAGGCTGTCGTGGTCGCCTCGTTCGATGATCACACCCTGTTCCAGCACCATAATCGCCTGGGAATTGCGCACCGTACTCAGCCGGTGGGCGATGACAAAGACCGTGCGGCCCGCCATCAGGCGATCCATGCCCTTTTCAATCAGCTTCTCTGTGCGGGTATCGATGGAGGATGTTGCCTCGTCCAGAATCAGAACCGGGGGATCCGCCACAGCCGCCCGGGCAATCGCCAGCAGCTGCCGCTGACCCTGGCTCAGATTGCTGCCGTCGGCGGTCAGCATGGTGTCATATCCCTGGGGCAGGTGGCGGATAAAGGCATCTGCATTCGCCAGTTTGGCCGCCGCCACCACCTCTTCATCCGTTGCATTCAGGTTGGAGTAGCGGATATTGTCCGCGATTGTACCGGTAAACAGGTGGGTATCCTGCAGCACAATGCCCAGGGAGCGGCGCAGAGATGCTTTTTGGATATCCCGCACATCGATGCCGTCATAGGTGATGGTGCCGCTCTGAATTTCATAGAAGCGGTTGATCAAATTGGTAATTGTGGTTTTGCCCGCGCCGGTAGAACCTACAAAAGCGATTTTCTGCCCGGGCTTTGCAAACAGGCTGATATCGTGCAGAATCACCTTTTCATCGCTGTAGCCAAACACCACATGGTCAAAGCGCACATCGCCCATCAGGGGCACCAGTGTGCCGTCGGGCTTTTTCCAGGCCCAATCCTCCGTGCGCCGGTCCGTTTCCACAATGTTGCCGTCCTGATCGCCGGCCACATTGACCAGCACAACCTTGCCCTCGTCGCACTCCGGCTCCTCTGCCATTACCTCAAACACGCGCTCAGCGCCGGCCACAGCTGCCAGCACGGTGTTCACCTGCTGGGCCATCATGGACACAGGCTGGGAAATCTGGCGGACATACTGCAAAAAGGCCACCAGCGTGTCGATATAAAACATGCCGTTGATGGCGAACAGGCCGCCGATGCAGCAAGTCAGCGCATAATTGATGTGAGAGATATTGCCCATCACCGGCATCATCGCACTGGCGAAGGCCTGTGCCGCTGTGGAGGACTTGCGGTATGTCTCGTTGATGCCGTAAAAACCCTCCTTGGCCTTTTCTTCGTGATTAAAGACTTTAATCACCTTCTGGCCTTCGATCATTTCCTCAATATAGCCGTTGACCGCACCGATGTCCTTTTGCTGCTGGGCAAAGAAATAGCGGCTGCGGCTGCCGATGCCGCGCACCACCAGCACCATCACGATCAGCACCACAATGGTGATCAGCGTCAGCCGCCAGCTGAGGAACAGCATCATCGCCATGATACCCACAAAAGTCAGCACACTGGAAATCAGGCTGCCGATACTGTTGTTAATCATTTCACTGATGGTGTCGATATCGTTGGTATACCGGCTCATCAGTTCGCCGTGGGTGTGCCGGTCAAAATATTTGATGGGCAGGGACTGCATCTTTTCAAACAGGTCCTTGCGGATGGTATACACGGTTTTCTGGGAAATATGCACCATAATGCGCGAATAAGCAAACGCACACAGCGCGCCGGCAACATAGACCACAGCCATCAGCCCCAGCACCCGGGCCAGGCCCGGAAAATCGCCGGCCAGGATCCGGCTGGTTGCCGGCTTAAGCAGATAAGAGCCGCCCACTGTGCAGGCAGTATTAATCAAAAGGAATAAAATCACCAGCACCATGGACATCTTATAGCGTCCCATATACTGCAGCAAATGAAGGATGGTCTTTTTGGTGTTTTTGGGCTTTTCGTAGGTTTGCTGCTTGCCCGGTCCCATTTTAGCCATCGATGTTCCCTCCTTCCTGCTGCGACAGATAGACATCGCGGTAAATTTCGCTGCTCTTCATCAATTCTTCATGGGTACCCACAGCGGAAACTTTGCCATCGTCCATAACAATGATTTGATCGGCGTCACAAACGGAAGCAATCCGCTGGGCAATGATAATTTTTGTGGTTTTTTTCAGCTCTGTCGCAAATGCATGGCGGATTTTAGCATCTGTCGCCATATCCACCGCAGAGGTGGAATCATCCAAAATCAAAACCTTCGGCTTTTTCAGCAAAGCCCGGGCAATACACAGGCGCTGCTTCTGCCCGCCGGACACATTCACACCGCCCTGACCCAGGTCTGTGTCGTAACCGTTGGCCAGGCGGTCGATGAATTCATCGACGCAGGCAATGCGGCAGGCCTGTTCAATCTCCTCCTGCGTGGCGTTTTCATTGCCCCAGAGAAGATTTTCCCGAACAGTACCGGAAAACAAGGTATTTTTCTGCAGCACCATGGCACAGGAATCGCGCAGATGCTCCATGCTGTAGCGTCGCACATCCCGGCCGCCCACCAGCACACTGCCCTCCGTCGCCTCATACAGGCGGGGGATCAGCTGCACCAGGGTGGACTTTGCGCTGCCGGTGCCGCCGATGATGCCGATGGTCTGCCCGGCCTTGATGTCCAGGTTGATATCCTCCAGGTTCCATTCCGGGCTGCTGGGATCATATTTGAAATACACATGATCGAAGCGGATGCTTCCATCCTTGACCCGGGCCGTGGAATCACAGCGATCGTCGTTGATATCCGGTGTTTCGTCCAACACTTCCACAATACGGCGGCCGCAGGCCACAGAGCGGGTCAGCATCATAAACATCATGGAAACCATCATTAAAGAGATCAGAATTTGGCCCACATAGGTGAAGAACGTTGTCAGCATACCGATTTCCAGCGCGCCGGTGTCCACCATATGACCGCCGAACCACATGATGGCGATAATGCTGCCGTAAATCACCAGCATCATAATGGGCATATTGATAACCACGCGGCCAAATGCCGTTTCCGAAGCACGCTTGAGGTCTTCGTTGCGCGCGTCGAATTTCTGCTTTTCATAATCTTCCCGCACAAAGGATTTAACCACCCGGATGGCGGTCAGATTTTCCTGCACGGAAAGGTTCAGGCTGTCGGTCTTTTCCTGCAGCTTGCGGAACAGCGGTCCAACTTTCATCAAAATCAGGCCCACTGCAATGGCCAAAATCGGGATGGCCACCAAAAACACCTTCGACAGCTGCACCGAAATCAGCAGGGAAAGCACCAGCGCCGAAATCAGCATCACCGGGGCGCGCACCAGCAGGCGCATGCCCATCATCACCGTCAGCTGCATCGCGTTGATATCGCTGGTCAGGCGGGTGATCAGCGAAGCGGTGGAAAACCGCTCAATATTGCTGAAAGAATATTCCTGAATATGGTCGTATTCTGCCGCGCGCAGGTTGGCGCCGAACCCCTGGCCCGTCTTTGCAGACAAATAAGCGGCCCCAATGCCGCAGGACAGGGATATCAGGGCCATGACCACCATCAGGATTCCCATGCGCACCGTGTAGCCGGCATCGCCATTTTGAATGCCCACATCCACAATCCGCGCCATCACCAGCGGAATCAGCAGTTCAAAAATTGCTTCCGCTGCTGAGCACAAAATGCCCAGAATAAACCATTTTTTATACGGCCGCAAATACGGCCATAACTTTCGCATCATGTTTTTTCTTCTCCTCCCTTGAGATTCTCAATCACCCGCTGCAGCAGAGCCTCCAGCGTTTTGCGTTCCTCCTCGCTGAATCCGCGCACCATCCGCGCTTCAATGCCGCACCGGCTGGCACTCAGCTCGCGCTCCAGCTGAAGACCTTTTTCCGTCACGGTAATGCTGCGGCAGCGGCCATCGTGCTTGCCGGGCGTGCGGGCAATAAACCCTTTTTCCTCCATCCGCTCCACAATGCCGTTGATCGTAGGAGCACTTACACGCAGCATGCGCTGCAGATCCCGCTGGTTGATCTCCTCACCCGGTTTCCCATGAATCAGGCACAAAAGCACCCAGGACTGCGCGTTGGTCAAACCATGTTTCTGCACACTCTCATCCATGCGCTGTTTGCACAGCTGCGCACTGACCGCCAGCAGCTGCCCTACATATTTTTTCTCCGGTTTTCTTTTATGACACATCAGTCATCCTTCTTTTAAATCCAATTTTGGGACACTTGCACCGCGCAGATAGTTATTGCGCTAACTATTAGCGTGATAACTATTATAGCGCGGCAAGGTTGTTTGTCAATCGTCCCATTTCACAATTCACAATTTCTTCACAAATCCCAAAAGCCCGGTGACAGCGGCCTTTGCGCAAAAAGGAAAGGCGTGCTCCGGCACGCCTTTTTCCGCCGCAGCATCTGCGGCGCCTATAAAATTTGATACAATGCATTCACGACCAGCCAGTTTTGTGCAAACGGCCGGTCCAGATTCCAATAGCCTGCGCCGTGCAATCCGTACTCCGGCGGCAGCAAAAGCTTTTCCTTGATGCTCCGCGCATCTTCAAACCACACTTCGTGCTCCAGCCCCATCTCATCCACATAGCGGAACCAGGGGGCGCGCCCCGTCTCATCAAAGAGAATCTGCGCACCGTAGCGCCGGGCCAGTTCCACAGCTGTTTCGTTGGAAATGGACTGGGCCCTGCTGCTGCCCTGAACAAAGGGCAGCGGCCAGTCGTAGCCGTAGTTGGGCACGCCCAGAATAATTTTCTCCGCCGGAATTTCCGTCAGCGCATACGCCAGCACCTGGCGCACGTTGGGCAGCGGCGCCACCGCCATGGGCGGCCCATAGGTATAGCCCCATTCATAGGTCATCAAAAACACATAGTCCGCCGCCGCGCCCAGCAGCGCATAATCGTGGCCCTCGTATAAAAGCCCGCGCTGATCCGCTGCCGTTTTGGGGGCCAGTGCCACCGTCACCGGATAACCATGCGGCGCAAGCGTCCGGCGCAGCAGCGCCACAAACTCCGCGTAGCGCTCGCGCTCCTCCGGGAAAATGAATTCAAAATCCACATCCAGGCCGGTGTATCCTTTCCGCTGGATGGTTTCAAGTACCTCAGCCGCCAGGCGCTGCTGCAGTGCCGGGTCATTGAGCACCATACTGGCGCGGCCGTTGCTGAACGTCCCCTCTTCCGTAATGGTGGACAAATGCATCACCGGCCTGGTTTCATAATCCGCGGCAATGGCCAGGAGCTCTTCGTCCGCCAGCGGCAAAAGGCCTCCGCTCTGGGTCAGGCCATAGGTAAACGGAATGAGATTGCTCAGATAGGGAAGCACCGAACGCAGCAGGCCCCGCTCAATGGTCGCATAGGCGTAGCCGCTGACGGCAAAGCGGCCCCTCGGCGCGCCGAAATAGGAAATGACCAGCAAATCCCCCTCCCGAATGGTGCTGCGCCCCATGAGCCAGCGGTTGTTTCGATACAGCGTGGTCACATCCGTCCCATACTGCCGTGCAATGGCGCTGAGGCTCTCCCCGCTGCGCACCCTGTGCACTACGTCCGGAAACTGCACCACCACAGTCTGCCCCACCACCAGAGCCTGCTGCAGAGAGAAGCCGTTTTCCGCCGCCAAAAGCGCCGGATCCACACCGTACTCTTTTGCAATGGAATAAAGACTTTCCCCAGCCTGCACCACATGAATCACCATATTCCCACCACCTCACGGCCAGAATATGCACCATTTCCCTGCAATAGAACGAATTTCCTGCCCCTCTGTTCCTCAAAAAGCAGGCCGGCGAAGCGTTTGCTTCGCCGGCCGATGGCCTGAATCTGCTGTTTCAGGAAAATGCAAACATATTCTCCAGCCGCGTGCTGCTGGCCGTGTAAAGCAGCAGCACCAAATCCGGATTTTCTTCTTCCAGCTCCGAGCGCAGATCCCCCTGATAGTAGCGCAGATCAATGGTGGTCAGCTCGCTGCACTGCAGCGCCAGAAACGGCGTCAGCGCACAGGAAAACGAGTCCCGAATCAGGACAATTTTCGGCCCGTCGGGGTTCTTTTCATTGGTGATGGTGGCTTTGGCCCAATCGCCGCCGGAATAATAGGTGTAAGGATTGCCGTTGAACCAGTCCCGCTCTTCTATGCGCTCTTCAAAGCACAGCGCCTCGTTGAACATCCCGGTGCGCACCATGTCCCGCTCGGGGATCTCATAGGTAAAAGCCGTGTCAAAGCGAGGCGTGTACACAGAAAAATCATCCGTGCCCGCATAGAGCGACCCCACCCGCTTGCCCTGGCTGCCCAGGAAATAATCGGAATAGACGGTTTTGTCGTAATTTTCTTCCTGCAGCGCCGCTTCGTTCACCGGAAAATCATAGCGCTCCGCCAAATTTTCCATCAGCACGCCGCAGGCGAACAAAGCGCCCTCCGGCTTCCAATGGTGGTCTGTGCGGAAAAAGAAAGCATCCCGGTCCTCCCGTGCGTCAAAGGCCCCGCGCAGGTCCAGGGTTTCCACTCCCTCCTCCGCCAGCACCGTCAGATAATCGTCGGCGATTTCATTGCCCCAGTCGTGCAGGGCGCGGGGAAGCTCCTCCGCTGTATTTTCCACCTTGCCCGGCGCCACCGCAGCCAGAAATGGGATGCCCGCTTTTTGGAGCTGCGCGGCAAATTCCGCCGTTTTTTCCGCGTTTCCCGTGGGGTCAATATAGGCGCTGTCCAATCCGCAAAAGGTCAGCATGCCGTTTTCGAGCTTCGTCACCGAGGTATCCGCCGTGCTGTCCTCCACCAGCCGCTGCCCCGTCAGCCGCTGCACGCCGCCGTAAATCTGGATAAACAAGTGGGGGCGATCCAGCGCATCGTTGACGGCGCTCTCGCTGTTGTCCGTCACATAGGCCGCCTTGTCCAGCAGCGTAGCGCCGGCCGTATCCTCCTGCGCCCGCCAGCCGTTCAAAATAGCGCCGCCGATATCCCGCGCGCCGAAGAGCACCAGGGCCAGCATGAAGGCCAGCGCCGCCAAAAACAGCGCGGCAATGATCGTATTCACCTGCTTCACAGCTGTCCCTCCTTAAAAATTAAAGTAGATGAAGGGATTGTACGTCCCTTTCACCAGATAAGCCACCGCCACCGCGAACACCGCCAGCAGTCCCGCAGCGTAAAGAACGCCCCATAGCGGAGCAAGGCGGCTTTTGTCCGCTTTGCTCCGGAGCCAGTTTGCCGTCGGGACGGCAAAGAAAACCGCCGCCGCCAGGAAAACGATATTCTCCCGGAAATAGAAGCCCGCCAGCGTCTCCCACCAGCCGTTGGCGCCAAACATGGCGGCCAGATAGCGCACCGCCGCGCCCATATCCTCCGCCCGGAACAGCACCCAGGCAAAATTCACCATCACCAGCGTGTAAACATGGCCCAGCGCCGCCGGCCAGCTGCGCCCCAGGTGCCAAAATTTTTCCGCCGCCAGCAGCACAAAATACAGCATGCCCCAGGCCACGAAAGTCCAGCTGGCCCCATGCCAGATGCCCGTCAGCAGCCAGACCACAAACAGATTGCGCGCCAGCTTCCATTTCCGGTCCACCCGGCTGCCGCCCAGGGGAAAATACACATAATCCCGGAACCAGGTGGACAGGGAAATGTGCCAGCGCCGCCAGAATTCCGTAATTGTTTTGGAGACATAGGGCCAGTTGAAGTTCTCCAGGAAGTGGAATCCAAACATCCGCCCCAGGCCGATGGCCATGTCGGAATAGCCGGAAAAATCGTAGTAAATTTGCAGAGTGTAGCAGATGGCCCCCAGCCAGGCAAAGGCCGCCGTGGGGGCGGAGGCGTCAAAGGCCGCGTCGGCCACCACAGCCATCTGGTTGGCAATGAGCACTTTTTTGCCTAATCCGATTAAAAAGCGGCGCACACCGTCGGAAAAATCCGCCCAGGTCTCTTTGCGGTGCAGGATCTCGTGTTCCACCGTTTCATATTTCACGATGGGGCCCGCCACCAGCTGGGGAAACAACGCGATATACAGCCCCACGTTCAGCGGGTTGTGCTGTGCGCGGCTGTGGGAGCGGGCAATGTCAAACACATAGCTCATGGCCTGAAAGGTGAAAAAGGAAATACCGATGGGCAGCACAATGCCCGGCGGCGTCAGGTCAAAGCCCAGCAGATTGATATTGCGCACGGCAAAATCAACATATTTGAAGGTGAAGAGCACCGAAAGGTTCGCCGCCACGGTGCAGGTGATGGGCAGCAGCAGGTGTTTGCCCCGCTTCTGAAACGCCTCCACCCATAGACCGAACAGGTAGTTCATAACAATGGAGCCGAGCATGATGAGCACAAACTTCGGCTCGCCCCACCAATAGAAAAACAGCGATGCCAGCAGCAGAAAAACGTTCTGCCCCCAGCGCCGGCGGCGCAGCAAGCCATAGTAGACGATCAGCACCACAGGCAGGAAGATACACAAAAAGACGGAACTGGAAAACAGCACCCCTCCAGCCTCCTTTTTCCCGAAAAATCACAATTCCGGTTTAGTATATCACACCATCCGCCCTTTTTCCACCAAAAGCATCCCCGGAAGTATAAAAGCATGCGGCAGCCCTGTCCTGCACCCATGCACAGGGCAGTTCTCCTTCCCTATATACACATAAAAATAGTGCTATTCATCCAGGTGAAAATCAGGTATAATACAATGCATAAACCGCTCGCCGGAACTACTGCGGCAGTCAGGAAACAGAAGGAGGCAACCTCCATGATTCGGGAAATCTGCAGGGATGAAGCATTTTTGGCACAAAAGGCAGAGATGGCCACCCCAGAGGATCTGCCTGCAGCAGCAGATCTGCTGGACACATTGGCGCACCACAGAGAAGGCTGCGTGGGCATGGCCGCCAACATGATCGGCGTAAACCGCCGCATCATTGCCTTCGACAACGAAGGCAGCTATATGGTGATGTTCAACCCGGAGATTATTAAAAAATCCGGGCCGTACCAGGCGGAAGAGGGCTGCCTGTCCCTTTCCGGCACCCGCCCGGCCAAGCGGTGGAAGTCCATCAAGGTCCGCTGGCAGAATGAAAAATTTCAGGAGCGGCTGAAAACCTTCACCGATTGGACCGCCCAGATTATCCAGCACGAAATTGACCACTGCGAAGGCATCATTATTTAGGAGGCTCTGCCATGTTTCAAAATCGTGTGGCCGTTGTCACCGGCGGTGCGCAGGGCATCGGCAAAACCATCGCGGAGGAATTCCGCAGCGCCGGCGCCCATGTCTGCGTCATCGACCTGCTGCCAAATGACTATTTTGTGGGAGACCTGGCAAAACAGTCTGATCTGGAATCTTTTGCCCAAAAAGTGCTTGCAGACTATGGCCAGGTGGATTTTCTGGTCAACAATGCCCTTCCTCTGATGAAAGGGCTGGACACCTGCACTTACGAAGAATTCAGCTATGCCATGCAGGTGGGTGTCATCGCTCCCTTTTACCTCACCAAGCTGTTTGCTCCCCACTTCGCCCCCGGCGCATCGGTGGTGAACATCTCCTCCTCCCGGGACCGGATGAGCCAGCCCCAAACGGAGAGCTACACAGCAGCCAAAGGCGGCATCTCCGCTCTGACACATGCCCTGGCAGTAAGCCTTGCCGGAAAAGCGCGGGTAAACTCCATCTCTCCCGGCTGGATTGACACGGGATTTGCTGAATACCACGGTCCCGATGCCTTCCAGCACCCCGCCGGGCGGGTCGGCAATCCCATGGACATCGCCAACATGGTGCTCTACCTCTGCTCGGACAAAGCGGGCTTTCTCACCGGAGAAAATATTTGCATTGACGGCGGCATGACCCGCCAGATGATCTATCACGATGAGTTCGGCTGGACATTGCATGGAGGGAACGACCGATGAAAACCGCGATTTGCTACTACTCCTGCCACCACGGCAACACATTGAAAGTTTTGAAAGCCATGGCCGAAGAAGGGGATGTCGATCTGATCGATGTGACTGCCCGCCAAGCCGTCCGGCTGGAGGGCTATGACTGCATCGGATTTGCCTCCGGTATCTATGGCTTTGAATTTCATAAGGCCGTGGCAGAGTTTGCCCGCCAATATCTTCCCCACGGAAAGCCCGTGTTCTTCGTCTATACTTATGGCAAGGCAAAAGGCACCGGTGCAAAAGCGCTTTCTGCGCTCGCCGCAGAGAGGGGCTGCCCCGTGCTGGGCGAATTCAGCTGCAAGGGATACAACACCTTCGGCCCGTTCAAACTGATCGGCGGCAGCGCCAAAGGCCGCCCCAACGAAGACGACTTGGAAAATGCCCGAACTTTCTATCGGGAACTCAAAAGCAGCCTGGACTGAACGCCCAGGCTGCTTTTCTCATCCTTCTGCCCAGTGTATCACGGCGTCCCGCAAAAAGCGCGCGCAGCCGGGCACATTTTTATCATAATAGGCAAGGAACCTCGGATCCGTTACATAGAGCTCCACAATCCCCCTGTGCTTGTCCGGCGCATAGGCACTGCCGGTGATGGTGAGCCACCGCCGGTGAAGCGCGGTGATGTCCCGCCCCGCTTCCCCCTCCGGGGAAATGCCTGCCGCAACGGCAGCCTCCAGCTGCCGTTGGATTTTCCGGTTCAGCTCCTGCCACTCCTGATAGCGCTCCAGCGTCAGCTTCAGCACCGACTGCTGTGCAGCATCCACCATGTGGTCTCCATACTGTTCCCGGGCTTCCCTGCCGTAGAGTTCCTCGTGCCGGGTCACAATCTGTTGTTTCAGTGCTTCAAATTTTTGCTCGTCGCGCATACTTTCCTTCCTTTCTTCGCATCGGATGGTATCTTTGACCGATTGAATCAACTTCTCAAGGCGCGCTTGTTCCGCCTCCAAAGCTGCCAAATGGCTTTGCAGCGCAGCCAGACGGTCAAAGGAAGGATCGTCCAAACATGCTTTGATTTGGGCCAGCCCCACCCCGAGGGCCCGGTAATAGAGAATGTCCTGCAGACGGTTTACCTCTGCCCCGCCATAGTAGCGGTAGCCGCTCTCCGCCACCCGGCTGGGTTTCAGCAAACCGATCTTGTCGTACCAGCGCAGGGCGCGGGTGGTCACCCCGGACAAGCGCGACAGTTCCTGAATGGAATATTCCATAAATGATCCCTCCCAAAACACAGTGTAGCAGTTGACGCAGCGGCAAAGTCAAGAAGAAAAAAGAAATTCTTTTTGCAGGCCGCCGAATCTGATATACTGGGGATATCCACAAGGAAAAGAGGCATCCATCATGAAACTCGCCATTCTTTCCGACACCCACGGCCTGCTGCGGCCGGAGGTTGCGGAACATCTGAAAACTGCCGACGCGATTCTCCACGCCGGGGATATCAATACGCAGGCCATTGTGGACCAAATGGCCGCCGCGGCGCCATTGCATATTGTCCGCGGGAACAACGACAAAGCCTGGGCGGAGGCGCTTCCCCATGATCTGACCGTCACATTGGGCGGCGTCACCTTCTTCATGATCCACAACAAGAAGGAGACGCCCGCCGACCTCACCGGCGTAGATGTGGTCGTCTTTGGTCATTCCCACAAATATTTTCAGGAAGAAAAGGACGGCGTGCTCTGGCTCAACCCCGGCTCCTGCGGCCCCCGGCGGTTCCACCAGGAAATCACCATGATGATGGCAGAAGTAGCATCCGGGAAAATTCAGGTGGAAAAAATCCTGATTCCCCACGCGGCAAAGTAATACCGTCCAGGCAGACCATTTTTCGTCAGCGCTTTCTGCAACGAAATCACTCCCCCGCAGCACAGAGTTGCTCCCCGCACAGTTTTCAATCTGCACGATTTTTCCGGACAGGCAGGATGAGCAAAAGGTGGAAATTGGGGAAGAGAAATCAAAAAGAGGAGCATATGCTCCTCTTTTTTTCTCCGATTTTGATTGTGCTTTCGCATTTTATGAATTTACTAAATGGAGATCGATTGTTCCGCCTCGTACAATGCCTCATCCAGCGGTTTTTTCATCTCCAAAGCTTCTTCAATATCAATGTCCACAATTTTCCCGTCCTGCATGGCAACAATGCGTTTCTCTTTTCCTTCCATCAGCGCCAGCACGGCATAGTTGCCCATCTGTGTGGCAATCACACGGTCCCGGACAGTGGGAGCACCGCCGCGCTGAACATGACCCAAAATCGTCACCCGGGTGTCCATTCCCGTCTGTTCCTGCACTTGGTCGGCCACCTCCTGCGTAGACATGGAATATCCCTCCGCTACAATGATGATATGGTGGTTGCGCTGATTGATCCGCCCTTGGCGCACCCGCTCAATGACGTCATTTTCAAAGTTCGCCTCGTGCTCCGGCACCAGAATTGCAGCCGCACCCACAGCGCAGCCCACATTCAGCGCCAAATGCCCCGCATGGCGTCCCATTACTTCCACCACCGAAATGCGCTCGTGGGACTGCATGGTATCACGCAGCTTGTCAATACACTGAATCGCCGTATTGCTGGCAGTATCAAAACCGATGGTGTACTCTGTACATCCAATATCGTTGTCAATGGTGCCGGGAATGCCTATGCAGGGCACACCCCGGCGGGCCAGCGCCAGCGCACCGCGATAAGTGCCGTCGCCGCCGCAGCAGATCAACCCATCAATGCCCAAATATCTGCAGTTGTTCGCCGCTCGCTGCTGTCCTTCCTCCGTCATCATTTCCTGGCAGCGGGCAGTATACAGCATTGTGCCGCCGCGCTGCAGCAAACCATCCACGCTGCGCGCCGTCAGCTTGCGAAAATCATTGTTGAGCAGACCGCTGTATCCGTGATTAATCCCCAGCACTTCGATCCCGTTGGCGCAAGCCGTACGCACCACTGCGCGCACCACTGCATTCATGCCCGGCGCATCGCCGCCGGATGTCAGCACCGCAATGCGGCGAATCTTTTTTTCTTCCATAAAACAATCCTCCTTTTTCAGAGATGCAGTTTCATCTTGTGTTTAGTTATACCTTAAATAACCGCAGCTTTCAAGCATAAAAAGAACACCCCTTGACATTGCTGCCATCCGGGCGCAAACTATAGGAAAATCAAAGGGGAGTTTTGTCTTTTTGCAGGATCCCTGTGCCGGCTGTCACTGCGCCCGGATGGACAGGCAGCGCGCACATCAAACATGATCTGTTCTTCTGAAAAAGCGTTGATTTTAATACATGCCGCACACGGCTGCGGCGAAACGAGGGATTTTATGGAAATCGAACACGCCGAATTGTTTGCATCTTTTTTGCGTCAGCATCTGAAAACTGCTCCACAGGACATCGACACCTATCTGGAGCAGCTGATTATCCATTGGGGAGAAACCGGCGAGGAAACTTTTTCCCTGCATCCGGAGGAGACGGTTTCCGGCAAGGCTGAAACCATTGCTTTCTCTGTGAAAAACCGCTATTTTATCCGCGAAAACGGGCAGGAGACCCCCGTAGAAGATTTGAGCGAGGGTTATGATCTTTATCGTCCTGTGCTGGAATTCACCTCGGACCAGTCAACAACACCTGCGGCCGTGCCGCCGCCCGCCCATCTCAACCCTATCGGCCTGATTCGCTATAAAAGCGGTCAGACGCTGAAATCGGTAGCTGCAGCTTCCGGCATCCGGGCAGAAACATTGCTGGAATATGAAAAGCCAGGCTATCCCATTGCGTCCATCCCTCTGGGGGAAGCGGCAGCCCTTGCCAAAGCGCTGAACGTCCATGCCGAAGATCTGCTCTCCCTGGCCCCTACGGCACCACGGGGCCGTTAAATAAAAATTTCATACTTTTTTAATAGTTTTTTGAGGATTTTGTCATGTTTCACGATTATAGTAAAAAACAGTCAAAGTACTCTTTTTCATCCTCTTGATTCTCTTTATGAAAAAACCAATGGGCTTTTCCGCCCATTGGTTTTTTCCTTTTTCAATTCCATTTTAATAATCCTGCCGCTCATCCAGTCCTGGTACCCCCAGCCCCCACAGGACGCCAGGAATCAGAAACAACTCCTCATGGTGAAAAACTATGGGCAAAACAGTGATTGCATACCACGCCTGCAGCGCCTCTCCGCCCAGCAGCATCAGCAGAAATCCCAGGCCATACAATGCCAGCAGCACAACGGCAGCGCTGAAAAGGATGCGCCGTGTTTTTCCGGCAAAGCACAGCTTGCCGGTGCGCCGCAGCGCCCCCGCCAACAGAGCGGAAAACGCCGCATAGAACAGCGGCTGCACCAGAAATTCCAAAAGGTAATACGGCCAATACACATAAAAGACCGACAACTGCGGATACAGCACAACGACATAATATACCCAATAGGCAACGGAGGCCACTGTCAGCGCGCCGTACACTGCCAGCTGAAATTTGCCCCAATCCCGGTCCATATGCACACGCTCCTCCAAAAGTGTTGATTGTACTTTTCGGCATCTTTCCATTCAGGCTCATCTGGAAAAATGATAGCACTCCCGGAAACAGGCGTCAATATTCCAGCAGCGAGCCGTCCTCCATCACGGCCAGTTCATTGGGC
The DNA here is from genome assembly GCA_904420565.1 of Candidatus Pseudoscillospira faecavium. GTDB lineage: Bacteria > Bacillota > Clostridia > Oscillospirales > Oscillospiraceae > Pseudoscillospira > Pseudoscillospira faecavium. Next base: position 34,539 of record CAJFVV010000067.1, on the reverse strand, counting down.
CAGGACTGCACTGTGCAGACAGGCTTGGCATAACCGCCGTCCCTGCTGCGGAAAGCCCGTCCTCCGCCGCGGTAGCAGTACAGCGCCTGCAGCGCTTCTTTTCGATCCGGATAAAGACTGCGGGCCGCAGACAATACTGTTTCCTGCCGAATTTCTCCCGCTGCAGCACAGATCGTGCGCAGCTCTTCCATGGAAAAATGCGGGGTTGTCCGATTTCTCACCATGATAATCCTCTCCTTCTCAGCCCAAAATTCCCAGATGCTCCAGCAAAATTTTGGCACCGATTAAAATTAAAATGATACCGCCGATCAATTCTGCCTTGGCCTCATAACGGGCACCGAATAAATTGCCGATTTTTACCCCGGCAAAACCAAAACAAAATGTTGTCATGCCGATCAACGTCACCGCCGGTAAAATCGGTGTCCGCAAAAATGCAAAGGAGATACCCACTGCCAGTGCATCGATGCTGGTGGCAATGGCCAGCAGCAGCATCGCCCGGATGCCAAAATCCGCGTTCTGCTCCGTTTCCCCGCCGCCGGAAAACGATTCCCGGATCATATTGCCGCCGATGATCGCCAGCAAAACAAAAGTAACCCAATGGTCATACGCCGTGATCACATTGGCAAAGCTGGATCCCAGCAAATAACCCAGCAGCGGCATAAGCGCCTGAAACGCACCGAAATACAGCCCTGCCAGCACCATATGGCGCAGCTGCAGCCGCTGCACAGACAGCCCCTTGCAGATAGATACTGCAAATGCATCCATCGACAAGCCCACTGCAATCAGAAACATTTCCATAAACCCCATCGTTTTCTCCCCTTTTTTGACAAAAAAACACACATGCAAAGGTAATTCCTTTACATGTGCACAAAATCTTTTGTGTGCGCGACTGCATGTAATGGCATTCCCTTTGGCGCCATACATGAGTCTCGTTGATTAAGGCAAGCCAGAGCAGCATTCTCCCGATCCCGCCCAGCATGTTGACTTGCCGCGCGCACTGCACGCCACTACTCCCCCACGGATACCGATACCATATCATAATTTTTCTTTGCTGTCAATCAATGCAGTTCCTTCCATGCTTTTCATAAAATTCTCAGCATTTTTTACTTCTCTGCCTTTTCACTCTGGACGAATGCAGTATCCCATGATAAAATAAATAAAAACAAAACTTTGTTTTCAACGCAATTCTACCGATGAAGAAGGGGGTCTCTCTATGACTGAAAAACATGTGACGATCTCGATCCCAGAAGGGTTGACCGCCAAATCCACCACGCCGATTATTGAAAAAGCAAATGAATTTCTTTCTTCCATCATCATCGACAGCAGTGACCGCCGTGTAAACGGGAAGAGCCTTCTGGGCGTGCTTTCCCTGGGGCTGAAATGCGGCGACACCATTCTGCTCAGCGCCAGCGGAGACGATGAAGAAGAAGCAATCGAAGCATTGTCTGCCATACTGTAATGGTTTTCAAGAGGCATCCGTCTGCAGGGCGGGTGCCTGCTTTTCTTTTTCCACACAAGGAGGCTTTTTTATGATTCAGGATATTGCGCCGGCACAATTTTCCATCTCTTACGATTTGCGCACGCCGCAGAGCGACAGTATTTTGTGCATCTTTCACGGCGCTTCCGTCCTCGGCAGTATGCCAACGGAGCAAGTACTGGCCCTGCCGCGTTTTTGTGAACTGAACGTGCCTGCGGATGCCTGCTGGTTTTTATTTTCCATTTCCGGTCAGGATTATTTCTGGTGCCGCAAAACACTGCGGCCCGCAGGCGGAGACTACCGCTGGCTGCCGCTGCGCGCCAGCATGGCCTGTGCGCCCCAGCGTGACGCTTTCGCCGCACTGACTGCCCGGCATCTCGCGGTATGGTACAGTGCAAACCGCTTTTGCGGCCGCTGCGGCCACGCCATGGTACGGGACATGCAGGAACGCGCCCTGCTCTGTCCGGAATGCGGCAATCTGGTCTATCCCCGCATCAATCCGGTGATCATTGTGGGCGTAACCGACGGCGAACGTCTGCTGGTCACCAAATATGCCGCCTCCCACAGCGCCACCAGAACCTATGCGCTGATCGCAGGCTTTTGCGAAATCGGCGAGGCAGCAGAGGACACCGTGCGCCGGGAAGTCTGGGAAGAAGTCGGGCTGCACGTCAAAAATATCCGTTACTACGGCAGTCAGCCCTGGGGTATCGACGGCAACCTTTCTCTTGGTTTTTTTGCAGAGCTGGACGGCAGCGACCAGATCCATCTGGCCGAGGATGAACTGTCCCAGGCTCTGTGGGTCTCCCGCGATGATCTGCCCCGCTGGAGCAACACTCTGGCGCTGACCTGGGACATGATGGAAGCCTTTCGCACAGGACGGCAATGAGTCCTCACATTCGTTCTCTTTTGGTACCCGCGCCATCGGAGCACTCGTTTTGTACCGGCTCTTGACAAATACTGGCGGGGGGACTATAAATTTTATAGAAAGATGATAAAAAGGGTAGGAATCATCTTTCCAGGGCAAAATGCGCCCTGAAATTTGCAGTTTTCCAAGCCTTCCGCTGGGTTTGGACCAGACTGGCAGAAAAGGAGATCATCAATTATGGCAGATTTGAAGAACAAGCGCATTATCACCGTGGCTCTGACGGGCGCATGGCCCAAGAAAGAAAACAATCCCAATGTGCCCATGACCCCGGCAGAAATTTCCGAGGATATTTACGACTGCTGGCAGGCCGGCGCTGCTGTCGCCCACATGCACATGCGCGATGACAACGGCAACGGCACCATGGATGTGAACAAATTCCGCGAAACGGTGGAGCTGCTGCGCAAAAACCATCCCGACTGCGATATTGTCCTGAACATGACCACCTCCGGCGACCTGAATGCCACCGAGGAAACCCGTCAGATTCACCTGAAGGAGTTACGCCCCGAAATGGGTTCTTACGACTGCGGCTCCATGAACTGGATGAACAGCGGCCTGTTCATCAACAGCCCCAAATTCCTGGAGGAGCTGGGCAAAAACATGCAGGAATGGGGCGTAAAACCCGAGATTGAGGCCTTCGATCCCGGCATGATTGCCAATGCCGCCTATTATCTGAAAAAGGGTGTGCTGAAAGCCCCTCTGCACTTCCAGTTCTGCATGGGCTGCGCCAACGGCATTGTGGGCAACACCAAAAATCTGGTCTTTATGAAGGAAACCATGGAATCCCTGTGCCCCGGTTCCACCTGGAGCTGCTTCGGCGTAGGCCACAGCGCCATGGAAATTATGTATGCCGGCATCGCCATGGGCGGCCATATCCGCGTGGGCATGGAGGACAACGTCATGTATGCCAAAGGGCAGCTGGCAGAGAGCAACCGCCAGTTTGTTGAACGCGCAAAACGCGCCATTGAAGAGTTCGGCTGCCAGGTCGCCACACCCGACGAGGCCCGTGAGATCCTGAGCATTCAGAAGTAAAACGGAACTGGCTGCAGCATGAGTTGGGGACCCTGTTTTATGTATTACATCTGCCCGCAGTGCGGCAAAAAGTTCAAGTACGCTACGGACCTGATCCCGGAATTCGGCGAAGCGTTCGGCAAGTGTCCCGCCTGCGGCACCATGGGCGCTTTTGAAAAAGAAGGCGCCCGCACCCTGGATGATCTGGACTACGAAGAAGTGGAATGAGTTTTCGGATCATTCCCGGTTTTCGATGCACAAAAAGCGCATGGCCCACCGGCCATGCGCTTTTCTTTTTATTTTTCACCAGAGCATATCCAGTTCCCGCCGGCCGCGGGGATCCAGATCAAAGCGCAGCTGATCGCTGTCGCGGTCCTGCCAGAAAACCTCCCAAACAAGATTGGCCAGCTCGTGCCAGGCGGGGTAAGAATTCAAATCCTGCAGCGCATCGGTCATGGCCTGGTAATACCAGCCCTGCTCGGCCTTGTTCGGATTGTGAAACCGCTCCCAAACCTGCTCGCCCAAAGCATCGTAATCCCGCTGCAGGGCACGCATATTGGAAAGCTTGTCCCCCAGTACCAGCATTTTGACCTCCAGCCGCCGCTCCCGCAGCAGCCGTTCCACGCTCTCCTGCTTGCGGACGCGCCAGGTTTCCTCGGGCGGCTGCCCCGCGCGCTTGTCCTCACTCACCGCCATCACCAGTTCCGTCACATGGCCGCCCACTGTATTGCGCATTGCCTCTTCTGTCACGCTGGTATCTTCCAGCACATCGTGCAAAACGGCCGCCGCCAGCACATCTTCATCCATAGTCATTGTCGCCACAATTTCCGCCGTTTCCATGGCATGAAGCAAATAGGGCATGCGGCTGCCCTTGCGAAAAGCCCCATCATGGGCTTCCGCTGCCAATCGCGTCGCCTGACACAGCAGGCTGCTCAAATATTCCATGCTTGATGCGCTCCCTTTTCTTTCAGCTTCCCGCGCCGCTTCCAATCGGCGCGCGAGGCATATTATAGCATAAAACCGCCCTGCGTGGAAGCGCTTCTCCGCTTTCCGGTAAACTTGATGTAAAATGGCTGTGAAAGCTGCAAAAATTTACCGTTTTTTTACAAATTTGCTGCACTTTTACTCTTGCACTCTCCATAAAAGGGCTTACAATGAAAGCGGCAGGAACGCATGGTTTTATTTTCCCGCCCGCTGCAAGCTGTAATTTCAAACCGAAGGAGGAACTTTTTATGGCTGCAAAAAAGAATGTGTTATCCACGGATGAGCTGCATGGACTCAACGCCTGGTGGCGTGCGGCAAATTATCTGGCCGCCGGCCAGCTATATCTGCTGGATAACCCGCTGCTGAAAAACCCCTTGAAAAAAGAGCACATCAAAAAGAAAATTGTGGGCCATTGGGGCACTGTTCCGGGCCAGAACTTTATCTATACCCACCTCAACCGTGTCATCAACAAATACGACCTGGATATGATTTATCTTTCCGGCCCCGGCCACGGCGGCAACGCCATGGTGGCTCAGGACTGGCTGGACGGATCCTACAGCGAGGTTTACCCCAACATTTCCCAGGATGCCGACGGCATGCGCAAACTGTTCAAACAGTTTTCCTTCCCGGGCGGCATCCCCAGCCATGTGGCCCCGGAAACCCCCGGCTCCATTCATGAGGGCGGCGAGCTGGGCTACTCCCTGGCCCACGCTTTCGGCGCCGTGTTTGACAACCCCGGCCTGATTGCCGCCTGTGTGGTGGGGGACGGAGAAGCGGAAACCGGCCCCCTGGCCACCTCCTGGCACTCCAACAAATTTCTCAACCCCAAAAGCGACGGTGCCGTACTGCCGATTTTGCACCTGAATGGCTATAAAATCAGCAACCCCACCGTCCTCTCCCGCATCTCTCACGAAGAACTGGAAAGCTTTTTCAAAGGCTGCGGCTGGAAACCCTATTTCGTGGAGGGCGACGAGCCCCTGTCCATGCACGAAAAAATGGCCGAAGCGCTGGATGCCTGCATCGAGGAGATTCACACCATTCAGGAAGAAGCACGCACCGGCGTCAAAACCGGCCGGCCCATCTGGCCCATGATTGTACTGCGCACCCCGAAAGGCTGGACCGGCCCCAAAGAGGTAGACGGCAAACACGTGGAGGGTTCCTTCCGCGCCCATCAGGTGCCCATCGCCATGGACAAGCCCGAGCACCTGGAACAGCTGGAAACCTGGCTGAGAAGCTATCATCCCGAAGAGCTGTTTGATGAAAACGGCACGCCGGTGCCGGAGCTGCAGGCCCTGGCGCCCAGGGGCGCACGGCGCATGGGCGCCAATCCCCACGCCAACGGCGGCAAGCTGCTGCGGGATCTGCGCATGCCGGACTTCCGCAATTACGCCATAGACGTGCCTGCCCCCGGCGCTGTGGAGGCTCAGGATATGATCGAGCTGGGCGGCTTTGTGCGGGATATTTTCAAACTGAACCGCGACAGCCGCAACTTCCGTATTTTCGGCCCCGACGAAACCATGTCCAACCGGCTGGGCCGGGTGTTTGAGGAGACCAATCGCGACTGGAACGCCGAAACACGGCCTGACGATGAGTTCCTGGCCGAAGATGGCCGGGTGGTGGACTCCATGCTCTCCGAGCACCTGTGCGAAGGCTGGCTGGAGGGCTATCTGCTCACCGGCCGCCACGGCTTTTTCAACAGCTACGAAGCCTTTATCCGCATTGTGGATTCCATGTTCTCCCAGCACGCCAAATGGCTGAAAACCTGCAACGAGCTGCCCTGGCGGGAAGAAATTGCTTCGCTGAACTATGTGCTCTCCTCCAACGTCTGGCAGCAGGACCACAATGGCTTCACCCATCAGGACCCGGGCTTTCTCGACCATGTGGCCAACAAAAAGGCCGACGTGGTGCGCCTGTATCTGCCCCCGGATGCCAACTGTCTGCTCTCCTGCTTCGACCACTGCATCCGCAGCCGCAATTACATCAATGTGCTGGTCACTTCCAAGCATCCCCGCCCCCAGTGGCTGACCATGGAGCAGGCCATCCGCCACTGCACCCAGGGCGTCAGCATCTGGGACTGGGCCAGCAACGACCAGGGGCAGGAACCCGACATTGTCATGGTCTGCTGCGGCGACACGCCTACCCTGGAAACCCTGGCCGCTGTCAGCATCCTGCGCAATGCACTGCCGGAGCTGCGCATCCGTGTAATCAACGTGGTGGATCTGATGCGTCTGCAGCCTGAAGCCGAGCATCCCCACGGCCTGTCTGATGCGGATTATGACCTGCTTTTCACCAAAGACAAGCCCATCCTTTTCGCTTTCCACGGCTATCCCAAGCTGATTCACGAACTGACTTACCGCCGCCACAATCAGAAGCTGCATGTGCGCGGCTACAAGGAAGAGGGCACCATTACCACCCCCTTTGACATGCGCGTGCTCAACGATATCGACCGGTTCCACCTGGTCATCGACGCTGTCAAATACCTGCCCCAGCTGGGCAACCGCGGCGCTTTCCTGGTGCAGGAGATGAAGAACAAACTGGTGGCCCACCGCCAATACATTGCAGAATACGGTGAGGACATGCCCGAGGTTAAAAACTGGACCTGGGAGCAGTCCATGGGCAATAAAACACCCGCTCAGGCAGCTGCCGAAAACAAGCCGGCCACCTGAAAACAGGCGGTACAGCCGACAGCGCCCAAAAGCTTTTCGCTCCTTTTCCCTATATGCAAAGGCGGCGCCGGGGCGGCAGTGTTCTGCCGTCCCGGCGCCGCTTTCCCCGTGTCGTGCACCCCTGCCGCAGTACATGCCGTTTTTTTTTGCAAAATGGGACAGCCTTTTGTAAAAGCAATGTTTTCATCACTTTTTTTCATAACACAACCGCCTGTGAATGCGGTATACTAATATGGTATCACTTGAACGCTCACCGGCGGCGCGCCGCCAAAAGCAAGCCTGCAAAAGAGGGAATGTCCATGAAAGACCGCCTTGGCCGCACTATTGAATATCTGCGCATCTCCGTGACGGACCGCTGCAATCTGCGCTGCATTTACTGCATGCCGGAGGAAGGCGTGCGCTGGGTTCCCCATGGGGAAATCCTCAGCTTTGAAGAAATCGAGCATCTGTGCAGGATTTTTGCCCCCCTTGGCATCCGCCGCGTGCGCATCACCGGCGGCGAACCCCTGGTGCGTCTGGGCCTGCCTTCGCTGATTGCCTGCCTGCACAATATCGACGGCATTGACGAAATCAATCTGACCACCAACGGCATTCTCTTTGCCCCCATGGCTGCCGAATTGAAAGATGCCGGACTCCACGGCATCAATTTCAGCCTCGATACACTCAATCCGGCCGTATTTCAGCGTATTACCCGCACCGACCGTTTTCAGGATGCCCGCGCCGGCATCGACGCCGCGCTTGCACTCGGTTTTGCCCATGTCAAAGTCAACTGCGTACCCGTTCGGGGGATCAATGACGGGGAAATCGCCGCCATTGCCGCCCTGGCGCTGCATCACCCATTGGAGGTCCGTTTCATCGAAATGATGCCCATTGGCTGCGGGAAGCAGTTTATCCCTGTTTCCATGCAGCAGGCCTATGAAGCGGTGTCCGCCGCCTATGGTTCCGGCACGCCTTACAGCGGCGTTCTTGGCAACGGACCGGCTTCCTACTACAGCTTCCCCGGCTTTCAGGGGCACGTGGGGTTTATCAGCGCGGTGACCCACGAATTTTGCAGCCAGTGCAACCGCATCCGCCTGACGGCCGAAGGCTATCTCAAACTTTGCCTGCATTACAACCGCGGTATTGACCTGCGCCAGGGCCTGCGCGCCGGTTTGAGCGACGAAACCCTCACTGCGCAGATCCGCGCCGCCATTCTGGACAAGCCTGACCACCATCGCTTTACCGCCGACGCCGATGCGGCAACGCTGGACCAGCACACCATGAACGCCATCGGCGGATGATGTGCCGGCCGATGCGGATCCGCGCATCGAGAAGCGGGAATTCCCCCCTGCTCTTGACAGATATGATAAAATAAAAGCCGCTGGCATTCGTTGGAAACTGTTTTCAGGCAGCCGCTTCAAGGAGGAAACCGTCATGCATGAATTGAGCATCACAGAACATCTGCTGGAGCAATGCATCCAGGAAGCCGAGCGGCAAAATGCGTCGGGTATCCGCGTCATTCACCTTTGCATCGGGCAGCTCAAAGGCATTGTCCCGGATTGCATCCAGATTTATCTGGACATGCTTTCTCAGGGAACCCTGGCCGAAGGCGCCCGCATTGAGGCGGAATTTCTTCCGATTAAAGTGCGCTGCCGCGACTGCGGCCGCGAGGGAGAAATCACGCCCCATCACCTGGCTTGTCCCCATTGCGGAAGCCTGAAGCTGCAGCTTTTATCCGGAAAAGAATTTTATATCAAGAGCCTGGAGGTAGATGTCAATGGAAATTAAAGTACTGCATCAGATCATGGACTGGAATGAAGATGTCAGCGCCGAAGTGAAAGCCACGCTGGCTGCCCATAATATTTGTATGATCAACGTGATGGGAAGCCCCGGGGCCGGAAAGACAAGCCTGATCACCTCTCTGATCGGCAAGCTGAAGGACCGTTTCCGCATCGGTGTGATTGAAGGAGACATTGCCGGCCAGGTGGATGCCGACCGCATCGCCGCCCTGGGCATTCCCACAGTGCAGCTGAACACTGACGGCGCGTGCCACATTGAAGCCATGAGCATCCAGCACATTCTGCCCTGCCTTCCACTGGAGGAACTGGATCTTATTTTCGTGGAAAACATCGGCAATCTCGTCTGCCCCGCAGAATTCCGCATTGGGGAATCTCTTCGTATCACCCTGCTGAGCATCCCGGAGGGCGATGATAAAGTGGAAAAATACCCCCTCATGTTTACGGATACGGATTGCCTCGTGCTGAACAAATACGATATGCTCCCTCACTTTGACTTTGACGAGCAGCGCGTTTGCGCCAATTATGAAACTGTCAACCCGGATGCTCCCCTTTTCCGCATCAGCAGCAGAACCGGCGAAGGCTTGGACGCGCTGGCCGATTTCATCGCCCGCAAGTCCGAAAGCGCTGCTGGATAACGCACGGATTTTCACCGGTAAAACTGCCCGCAAGAGGGCGAAGCAAAGGCCCCCGTATTATAGCTTCGCACTCTCCCTCCAAAAAACAGGAAAATTTCAGGGCTGAGAGCATCATCGCTCTCAGCCCAACGCATTTTTTTCAAACCATCCGACACAATAGAAAGGACACCATTGCAATGGGGAGGCATCACCATGGAAATTGAACGCAAATGGCTGGTATCCGGCTGGCCGGAAGGGCTGGCGCCGGCGCAGATTTATCAGATGGCACAGGGGTATCTCGCCCTGCGTCCCACCACGGTCCGCATCCGCCGGGAAACCGCGCAAGATGGCAGCACCGCTTACATTCTTTGCTTCAAGGGCCGCGGCAAACTTGTCCGCGAAGAAATTGAAACCCCCATCGACCAGACGCTTTTCTCCCGGCTTTCTCTTCTGATCGGTCTGCCCCTGATTCAAAAGGAGCGGCGGGATTATCCCCTGCCCGACGGCCGCACACTGGAAGTCAACCTCGTGGACGCAGGCAGCCCCACTGCTTTTTTCTACGCCGAAGTGGAATTTGAAAGCGAGGCAGACGCCCGCACCTGGTCGGCAGCCGACTGCGGCCTTGCGGCCTATTTGACCGAAGAGGTGACGGAAAAATCCGGCGTCAGCATGGGCGCCTATTGGCAGCGCACCCGCTATGAAACCACTTGAACTGACTGCCTGCAGCGACGCACACCATGTGCGGTATCTGTCCTGCACGATTCCGCCCGCAGGCGACGGCATGGCGCTCGGCGTTTGGATGCGCCGCTGTCTCGGCCTGTCGGCGGGTCTCATCCAGCGGGTAAAATACTTGGAAGACGGCATTCTGCTCGACGGCCGCCGCGCTGGCACAAATGCGCGTGTCCGGCAGGGGCAGCAGCTCCGGGTGCGGCTCAGCGATACCCGGCGCCGCAGTGATATCCCGCCGTCGCCCGGTGCGGTCCGCCTGCTCTATGAGGATGACGATCTGCTGGTGGCAGACAAGCCGGCGGGCCTGGCCGTTCATCCCGGCGTCGGCCACTGGGCGGATACGCTTGGCGGACGTCTGCTGGCTTACTACGACAGCCGACAGATTCCCGCCGATTTTCATCCTGTCCACCGTCTGGATAAGGGAACCTCCGGCGCCATGGTGGTGGCCAAGCACGCCTATGCCCAGGATAAACTTCGCCGCCGGCTGCACACCCCCGCTTTTTCCCGCGCTTACCTGGCCGTGTGCGACGGCGCGCCGCCAAGGGAGCAGGGCTGCATCAACCTGCCCATTGCCCGCGCCGCAGACTCCATGATTCGCCAGGAAATCCGCGCAGACGGGGCACCGGCCTGCACGGAATATCAAGTTCTGCGCCAATGTGCGGGGCGCACCTTGCTGCGCCTGCATCTGACGACAGGCCGCACGCATCAGATTCGCGTCCACATGGCGGCTCTCGGCTGTCCTTTGACCGGTGATTTTTTATATGGGACAGAAAATCAGGCGCTGATCTCCCGCCCGGCTTTGCACGCCCATATGCTTTCTTTCCTCCATCCCATCACCGGCCGCACCATGCTGTTTGCCCTGCCCCTGCCCGAAGACATGGCAGCCCTGCTGACCGGCGGCAAACCATAAAAATTTTCTCCGATCAGGCACAGCTCCGGCACCAAGCCGGCAGCTGTGCTTTTTTTACAGCGGCGCCGCGGCTCAATACCGCTCGATGGAAACCCATTTTCCCATGCGCTCCAGCGCTTCCGCCAGCAGCTCCACCACCTCAAAGCGCGGATGCATACCCAGTTGGCGAAACATCATTTCAGGATAGGAGCGGTTAACGGCCATTCCCAGCAAAAAGGTGATGCAGTCGTGCTCATGCAGATAGGTGCACAGCATTTCCACCGGGGATCCCAGGTAAAATTCCGCCGGGTCATCCGCCAGCAGATTCAGGGTCTGATTCAGCATAATGGCTCCCTCCGAAGCAAAATCCACTCCCTCTACCTCATATTCCGGCGGATAGAGCAGCGAGGGCGGCGCAGCGCTTTTGTTGACATTCAAGTGGAGAAGATGGGACAGAATGTCGATGGTGGAGGACCCGCAGATGGCCCGCGTGCCCTGAAAGGCGGCAAAACGCTTGGCCATCAGCTCATCTTTTTCCTTCACCGAAGGCGGCCCCGTGGCAATTACCATGCTCCGCCCTTCTCTGCAGCAAATGGCTGCCGCAGTGACGTCATCCTCATCCTCCCCGCCGCACAGCGTCCGCACATAAGCCATCAGATCCTCCATGATATCCTCCCAGCCCTGATGGCTTGTACAGTCCTCTGCTATCGGGAGCATCAGATTGAAATACTCCGCAATTTTTTCTTCGCCGATGCCAAAACGAATTCCCTTCCCCATGCCTGCCTGGGTTACCCCGTCAGAATACAAAAGGATTTGATCTCCCTGAAACAGGATGCCGGAATACTCATAAAACACCTCTGCCCCCGCCTCATAACGCTGGGCTGTCATGACCCGGGCGTGCCCCTCCTGAATCAGCAGCGGCCGGGGCGCTTCATATGTATAGCCCACAAAATTGCCGTCGGGCAGAATGCGGAAAACGCTGAAGGCCGCATAGGGAACCGCTTCTGTCCGCGCCCGGTGCATCGCCTCCGCCAGCAGGCGGCAGGCATCCTGCAGCGCCACATCGCTGCGCAGAAGCTCCATCAGGCGGTTGGCGTGGTATATGGCCGCAATATTGGCATAGGCGCCGGAACCGATGCCGTCACAAAGCACATAAATCTGTGCGCCGCGCATGCGCTCGCTGAGAAAATAATCCCCGCAGACCGATTCCCCGGCTTTGCAGGCCTGCTTCAAAATCAAATCAAGAAATTTCATCCGCCGCGCCTCCCGCGTCCGCATCTTCCAGCAGCGCCACAATCTGCTTGACCAGAGCCTCGCTTCTGGCCTCATTGCGCCCGATATAGGCCGCCAGCTCCTGGGAAAATGAAATCTGCTGACGCAGCAGATCCTTGGCATTTTCCAGCGTCTGGCGCTTGATGAGGTCAATCTGATAACTGTCGATTTTCAGCGCGGAAATATCCGTGTAAATGCCGATATACTCCTGTTCATCGGGCATGGGGAAAACAATTTCGTGGTAGCGGATGCCGTATTTGCTGCGCACGGTTTCATAGCTGTCCAGCGCCTCGGCAATCAGCTTGTCAAACCCCTCGTCGCTGATCAGATAGGAAATCCGTTTGCCAAGCACGCCGTCGTTGCACAAAAACATCTTGGCAAAACTGCCGTTCATGCGGCGGATGCGCAGCTCTTCATCCAGCTGCACCACGCCGCAGGGCAGCGCATCCACAATGCGGTCCGTCCGCTGGCGCAGCTGCGCGCGCATATAGGGAAAACACATCTCCGGTTCTGCCATGCCTTCTAAAATGGCGATTGCACGCTCCCGGCAGGTTTTATAACCGCAGGCCCCGCAGTTGTACTGCTGTCCGGACACATTCTGCCCCTGCTTTTTCAAAATTTCTGCGATTTCCAGTTCTGTAACGGTGCGCTCCGGCACGTAGGGCCGGGCGGCGTAGTCCGCCTCAGCCGGTACCGGCGCACAGTCGCCCCGTGCCTCCAACGCCGGCGCGCTGCCGGCATAGCGCAGCACCGCCGCCCGTTTGGCCACAAAGGTATCCCCGTGCCGGGGGAAATTCGGCCCGTTGCAGCAGCCCCCGTGACAGAACAGCGGCTCCACCAGCATACCGCCCATGGTGCCGCGGCTCAATTCGGTCAGGAAATCCGTCACATCCTGGGTCCCGCTGAGGCTGTAGGCTTCCGTTTCCCCGGGATGCCAGGAATAGCCGCAGCTGTGGAGCAGACCGCCCTGCAGCGCCGCTATGCGCGCATTCATGGCCTCCGTCCCCGCCAGCGAGACCACGCAGTCAAAAGGCACCTCTTCCAGCGCCGCCATATCCCTGTGCTCCCGCGAAATCCAGCCCAGCAGCTCCTGAAAGGTAATCACACAATCCACCAGGCCCGCATTTTCCGGCCGATGCGCCTCATAAACTTTGGCCGAACACGGTCCGATGTAAACGATCACCGCGCTCTTCCCGTATTCCTGCCGGAGCATCCTTCCGTGCACAATCATCGGCGAAGCCACCGGCAGCAGCTTGTCCACCATCTGCGGGAAATACTGCTCGACATAATTCACCACCGCCGGGCAGTTTGGCAGAATCCCCTCGGCGCGGGGCAGGGCCTGCACCGCCCGGGCCACCGCCGGAATGGCCTCCGCCGCTTCGTGCACCGCCGTGAAGCCCAGCGCCCGCAGCGCAGCAGCCAGGCGGGAAGTGCGCCAATCCTGAAACAGCGCCGGAAATGCCGGATCAACGCTGGCCACCACAAAGCGATTGGCCCGAATATGCTGCTGCACCGCCCGAAAATCAGAGGCCGTACTGCGCACGTGGATAAAGCACTCCCGCACACAGGCGCCGCAGCGGATGCAGCGATTTTCCTCGATATGGGTTTTTCCCTTGGTGACGCGAATGGCTTTGACCGGGCAAACCCGGATACAGCGATAGCAGTCGCGGCAGCTGACGCGGCTGCTCTCCACAATTTTGTCCCTGGAATGGTTCAAACTCTCATTCCCCATGACTCTTTCCCCCTTAAAACGCACCTATTTTTCTGGCTTCATATTAGGTCAGAGAAAAAGCCCCGTCAAGAACTTTTCGTCTGCTTTGTCATCTTTCCCCATCCGCTCCCGCTTTGTCATGCCAGCAGCTTTTTCCCTATTCATCTTTACAACAGAACGCCCCAAAACAGGGCAGAGATTGTCGATGTTTTGCATTGTTTTTTCGCTTTTTTTATGGTATTTTAGGAAAAAGGGAGCATCCGGCGCCATTCTTTTTCTGCCCGCAGTTCTCTTTTCGCCAGGTAACGGAATATACTTGGATGGATATAAAAAAACAGCGCAGCGCTAAAGTGCGCTTTGCTGCGAAAGGAGCCTATGCATTATGAAATCACCCATTTTCACCGGTTCCGGTCTTGCCATGATCACACCCATGAATACCGACGGCAGTGTGAACTATACCGAAATCGACCGCATCATTGAGGATCAGATCGCCCGTCACACCGACGCTATCATCAGCTGCGGCACCACCGGCGAAGCCTCCACTCTGGAGGACGAGGAGCACCTGAACGTCATCGCCCATGTGGTCAAACGGGTCGACGGCCGCATCCCCGTCATCGCCGGCACCGGCTCCAACAACACCGCCCACGCTGTGATGATGTCCAAGGAAGCCGCCGACTTCGGCGCCGACGGCCTGCTCGTGGTTACCCCTTATTACAACAAAACCAGCCAGGCCGGTCTCATCGCCAGCTATACCGCCATTGCAGACGCGACGGATCTGCCGGTCATTATGTACAATGTCCCCTCCCGCACGGGCGTCAATATCGCCCCGGAAACGGCCCGGACCCTGTCCGCCCATCCCAAGATCAACGCCATCAAGGAAGCCAGCGGCAATATCAGCCAGGTGGCCAAAATTGCGGCGCTGTGCGGCGATGAACTGAACATCTATTCCGGAAACGACGATCAAATCGTTCCCTTGCTGGCCCTGGGCGGCAAAGGCGTAATCTCCGTGCTGGCCCATGTGGCGCCCCAGGAAACCCATGACATCTGCCAGCTCTGGTTCGACGGCAAAACGGCAGAATCCACAGCCCTGCAGCTGCGCATGCTGGAGCTGTGCGAAGCGCTGTTCTGCGATGTCAACCCCATCCCCGTAAAGGCCGCTATGAATATGCTGGGCTACAATGCCGGCGAATGCCGTCTGCCCCTGGTGCCCGCTTCTGAGGCCAACCTGGCCAAAATTCACGCGGCTCTTGCAAAAGCCGGGTTACTGCAGTGAGCTTTTGTCCAACGCAAAACCTGCGCCGCTTCCGCGGCGCAGGTTTTTGGGGCAAAATTTTTACTTGACATTTACGATTTCTTGTGTTATAGTAATTAAGTCAAATCGGCCGGAGTGGCGGAATTGGCAGACGCACGGGACTTAAAATCCCGCGGGGGCAACCTCGTGCCGGTTCGATCCCGGTCTCCGGCACCAAAAAGAAATATCGCGGTGTAGAGCAGTTGGTTAGCTCGTCGGGCTCATAACCCGGAGGTCGTTGGTTCAAATCCAGCCACCGCAACCAGAAAAAACACCTGATTTCGCAAGAAATCAGGTGTTTTTATTACTTTTTTAAGTAAATTGGTTTTCGGTTGCGCCAACTTTGGCGCACAATTTGGCGCACAGCTCAGGAATCCATCATGTTGTCTTCACGCCTCGCAGCAGCACATCCGCAATGCACTCCGAAGACTGAGCATCCGCCTGCTGCAGCACATGGCCATAGAAGTTCAGCGTGGTGCTCGCCTTGGTATGGCCCAATCTGCGGGACACGGATAGAATGTCCGCACCGCTGTTGATCAGGATACTGGCCATAGAATGTCGGAAGGCATGAGGATTGATATGCCGGAATCCATGCCGCTGACTAAAATGGTTCAGCCAGCCGTTGATGCTGTCAGGATGCAAAGGACGCCCATATTCCCCCGTAAACACATAACCTGTGTCCTCCCAGCGATCACCAACACACATTTTCCCATGTTCCTGATCGACTGCATATCTCTTGAGCAACGCTATACTTTCCTTTGGAATTTTGATATACCGCTGACTTTCGGGCGTCTTGGGCGTATCGGTATAGGCGCCGCAGTCCGAGGACAACCGAGTCTGACAAATATGAATGATACCATGCTGCATATCAATCTGAGACCATTTCAGACCGCAAATCTCACCTCGCCTGCACCCTGTTACAATCATCAGATGAATCAAACAATGCCATTTAATAGGCTCGTTTTCCAGCGCAGACAAGATATTGACAATCTCTTCCGGCTGAAATGTGTTGACCTCCTTGCGGCGTGCCCTCGGCGGCGTGGCTTTACTGGCAGCATTATAGGGAACGATCAATTCTTTTTCTGCTTGCCCTAATATCGTCCGGATCAGCCGATGATGCTCCAGCACACTTTTGGCAGACAACGGCAACGTATTACGCTGTTTTTGAAACAGTTCTTCCGTTGGACAGCCCAGTGCTTTGCTGATGGCCTCCGCCTTTTCCCATTGAATTGCCTTTCCGGACCGTGCCTGCCGAATCGTAGCTGATGCAATCCCGCAAATCCGGGCCAGGGGTTCCTGTTTTATATTCTTTTCCTGCATAAGCGCTGATAGATCTTTTATTGGCAGTGCTTTTACCACCTCCAATCGCGTGTCTCTTTTTGCCAATGCTTCATAGAAAAGATTCAAATGCTGTGGACGGATGTCCTGCAATTTCATATATCCAATGGCAGGATTGATTCTGCGCAGCAAAAGCAGATACCTGTCATAGGTGGAACGCTTGAGTCCCGCGCGCAGTTTATTCCGCAGGAATTGCTCTGCATACTCTTCAAAAGTGATCCTGCTTCCAGACTGGTAGCCTTGGCGCAAACTTTCTTCAAACCGCGCCGCGGTAAGCATCGCCTCTTGCTCTGCTCGATTTTCCCTCATACCGGGTGGTGGAGTATAAGTCATATAGCGGCGAATCTGTTTTCCCTTTTGATTACGTCCTGCACATACTGTAATTTTATAGGAAATTCCCGTTTTCCCTTCTATTTTTTTAATCGTAGCCATGGTTTTCACTTCCTGTTTTTGAAAGCGCCGCTGCTTCGGCAGCGGCGCTCTTGGTTAATTATGTATTATTGCTGGCTGCAGGCACAGAGCCCTTCTGCAGAAAAGCAATAACATTCGGATACCAGAGATATGCCTTCGCTCCGGAATAGACAGCAGGAATATCACCGTTCTTCACCCAGGTACGAAGGGCATTTTCGCTGACAAAAATGCCGTCCTGGCGCAGCATTTTCAAAGTTTGACGGATAGAATTGCTCATAAATTTCATAAAATATCCTCCTCCGTTAATAATCCCGCATCAGCTTGCTGATAAAAATAATCTCATTGATTTTGCAATGCATAGGAATCGGACAACCAAAGGGCGCTTTTTCTGCAATATGATCCAGCACATAGTCTTCTGCTTCTTCAAAATCAGAAAACTTTTTGACATACTTATGACCACGCAAATATGTTTTGTATAACAATGCCCGTTCATAGTTACTGGCCACAACTCCTCCATTGTCGCCTACTGCGACATAAATACGATTTGCCATGATATGCTATACCTCTAAATTACATAAAATACATGGGCAATAATGCAGTTGCTTACCGACTGACGCGTCCGGAATGTCCGACAAAAACAAGTGATATAACCATTGAGACCAAATGTATGCATCCCTATCTATACAAATATTTTTCCGGACAATACGGACAACGCACTTCACTCATCTTCAGCCATTGCTTTCAGCTTGGCAGGATCAATTTTCAACAGGCGAGGCCGCCCTGCAAAGGAAACCTTTGTCCCATTTTCATAGTAAGTTTCTCCATGTCGGACGGTTTTTGCCTTGAGCAATATGCCTGCATTGGCCAATGCATTCCAGAGTGCATTGGCAGACAGCGGAAAACATCCACCGCCAGCGTTATAATAGCCAGCAATCGCCTGATAGGTTTCCTGCGGCCACAGAAACCAATAACCGCCTTCGACTACTCCCAAATAGGAGTGCGGTGCTTCCGCAAACTCTTCTTTGCCACCCAGCAGTACATCCTGCCGCTGAAGCAATGTCATGAGCGTTACGGCAAAAAGTCGTTCTGGAGCCTGCTGGATGGCACCCTGTTCACTGGAAATACAAGCTTCCAAGGCGATTTGCTCAAACCGTGTCAACCACTGAGCCCGAAAGGAATCTCCTGTCATTTTTTCTGCTGTTTCCAACACAAGTTGTGCTGTAACGGCAAGACAACAGTAAGTATCCACCAGGCGCCGTTCCCGGATGACGGTTTCCGCCTGTGTACGGCAGCTCAGAAAGCCCTCTGGCTCATTATACTCCGCTGGCGGGAAAATGGTTTCCGCCTGTGTACGGCAGCTCAGAAAGCCCTCCTTGATCCGGACAACAACATCGGGTACTGCCGTAAATATCGAATCCACAAAGCAAGCCAAATACTCCGTCCAAAGATACGGCGCCTCCTGGAATTGTTTCAGCACTGCCCCTTTAAATGTATCTTTTCCCACCTGAAGGAACAGGCATCGCAGTTGACTTGAAAGACTTCCCGCAACATCTTCGCCCGTAATCACGCAAAGGCCTTGCGCTTTCTTCACATAAACCTTATCCATCCGCGGATCAGCTCTGCCTTTGGTATTTCCGTCGCCATAAAACCGTATCAGATTCTCCAGTGTCTGTTCCATGCTCCGACGCGCATTTTTATTTGCTGCAGGGCAGTAATCGTCCACCAACAAAACCCGATCCTTATACTTCCCGATAGAAATTTCCATACTGGCAGAGGTATCACGAAAGGATGCAGGGATATCCTGTTCAGCATCTGCAGTGAAATTAAACAGTAATTTGCTCACAGCTGTTTTCAGTGAACCGCTGACACCAGAAATATACAAAAGAGTATGGGGCGGATATCCTGCCTGGGCAAAGAGCGACCACAACAACCCCAAATGTGCCCACAGAAAAGGAACCGCTATCTTTCCTATATCATCAGAAAGCCCTAGGATCGAAAAGCCTGTATGCACAATTTCACGCAGCTCCCTTGCTCGGCGGCCACGTCCAAAACCAAAATCGCTTTTGAAATAAACGTTCTCCAAAGGCGCTTGTCCATCATCATGAATATACGTCAGGCAATGATTCGGAAGTTCTATCCACCCACATGTGGTATACTCATAGGTAACAGGACAGTTATTCAGCGCGCTGCGCAGCAAAATATCCAGTTGTTCCGCAAAAAGGTTTTGATGACGATAAACGATTGCATCCCCCACTTTCTTTTTAATCCACGCTACAATTCCGCTGATTTTTTCATATTCTATGGATAAATTCACCCTTTTGCCCAATTTAATCAGCTGTACGGAAAAATAGACTTTCCGGCGTTCAGACAGTTCGGCGCCATTCATGCCAATATAATGGCGCACCTCCTGTAACTGCAGCGTATAATTGGTAACAATTTTTGCCTTTCCGCTTTTCAGCGGCTTTAAATAATATCCTTCTGTACCTGTCTGCAGCTGATAGGATTCCTCCATATCCTCCTGTTCTTGCAGGGCATCCGAGCGCATGTCCCTCGCCAATGAAACTTCCATCAAACAAGGGCTTCCCCGGTTTGGCTCACCTTCTCCCCCTGTCATCTGATTGGAAGTTGAACTGTTCAGATATTGACAGGATGATTGCCATATAACCTGTTGCTGTTCCAATGAGTTTATTGGAGCCACTTCCTTAAGTTGTGGAAAACCGGGCGAAATTTTTTCAAATCCAGGCGGCGGATTTAAGACATCATTATATATAACATACACTGCCTGGCCGATATTTTCGCATGGATCCCTGTTTGCATCAAAAAAAGCATATTGAGCTCCCACCGGTGGACACATAGTCTTGTTGGAAAATGGTTCATAGTACTGTCCCGGTAAAAGCACTGATCTGCGGGCAATAGAATAGTGTTGAAACGGACAATATATCTTTTTCCCCTCCATAATAGTTATCCTTTCTAAAATGCAAGTGCACGACACACACTATTTTTGCTGCAGCATTTTTTGTGCCAATTTCCTTGCTGTGGAATTATCTGGTATAATGACATTACGCGCAATCTCTGGAAGGAATCCTACCATAGTAATCGAGGACAAATTGATTTTCCGCAATAATGTGCATAAATTTTTTAAAGGGGGAGGACATACTTATGTCACATTCAAAACAAACAATAGAAGATGATTTTCAAATCGATCTTTACAAACTTGATTGCTTCTTAAAAAGGCAACATATGTCTGCAAGCAAGCTATCCACAAGTATTGGAAAGTCGAGTAACTGGGTTTCCTCATTGAAACGTCGAAAAAGCAATCCAGCTCCGGACGCAGCCATTATTAAAGTTTCAGAAGCAAATGCAATTGCTCACTGCCTACGCTGCACTATGCAAGACATCAGAGCATACTCTGTTGTGCCTGATTGCATAAAAAAAGACTTTAAGGAACCTTTTATTATTTGTCGTAGCCAGCAACTACAGGCATTAATGGGCTCAATTGAGAAACTGCCAGAACCCAATCGCTCGATCTGCGTAGACTTTCTTTGTTATTACTTAAAGGAAGAGAACGATTCTTTGAATGCATTTATGTTACAATGTGTTGATCGTGCCACAAAGCTGAATACCACAAATATCAGATACGGTGATAAATGGTGGGTCAGCCTTTTCTTATCAAAACTGATTGAACAAATTTGGAAGGCTAACAATAATCACAACAGCGAAAAAGCACTCCACATTCCAGATGAAACCGAATTACGGCGAACCTATTGTGCACCTTTGCAAAAAGGTCCTGATGGTCGCATAACCGACACCTCACGTATGCAAGCAGAAAAAGCGTTGACACGGCAACTTAACACTGCCATCCGCCACATGATTGATGCTGTATTAGATGATGACGATGCATTAGAGAATATTTCGAAAGAATGCGTAAATTATCTATGCAAACACTTCATCGGAGCTAACCGCATAAGTGACATGACAATCCAAATGTATAAAACGGGATACTTTTAATTCCTAAAATAACACATACGCCATTCTCCAAAGTGCAAATTCCAACAAGCACCTTTCACAATTCCTCTTTCCTATATTTCTAACTTTAGATGCCCTTCAATAGCCTCCTCTACCTCGCGCTGCTGAATGCCGATATATCGCTGTGTCACCGCGGCGCTGCTGTGCTGGAGAAGCTGCTGCACCAGGGCGATATTGTAGTGACTGTTTTTATAAATTTCTGTAGCATAGTACTTCCGAAAACTGTGAGTGCTGATGCCCGGATACCCCAGATAGTCACAGACTGTTTTGAGTTTCCGTTGCACACTGCGTTCTGTCAAAGGGAAAATTCTCTGGTCCTGTGAAATATTCTGATCCATACAATAACAGCGGATAAACTGATAAAGCGCTATGGGAACCGTGAATACCCTTGCTTTTCCGGTCTTTCGTTCCGTAACAGCCAAGCGGTAACGTTCTCCATCTTTCACAATATCAGACAGATGCAATGCCAGAATGTCTGAGATCCGCAATCCCAGATTGGCCTCCAACATAAGAGCAGTGGCTACCGTGGAATTTGGCCGACTTCCAGAAAAGCCTTGTTTCATGGTAGAAATAATCTCTTTATATTGTTCCGTGGTCAATGCTACTGTTTGCTTGTTCACTGCATTTAACCTCCTTTTTGCATTCTCAAAATACGACATTTTTTTGATGAAAATACGACATCTTTCATCCCAGCACAAATAACCCCTGGGCCATCGTGATTTACCTGTCGTATTTCTATACAAATACGACAGGTACTGCCTCCAACAGTTATCCGTCTAATGCACCTCTAACGCAGCACCCCACACCTCATCTGGCAGTATCAGTCTGATGCGTTTTACAGCGGCAGAAGCTACTGTATAAAAGGATATAAAACATTTCACCCGTCAGGGCAGCCTGTGCTGCTCCTGACGGGTGTTTCTTTTATTCTGCATCCGCAGCGCGGCGGAACACTTCCAAAGCCAAGTTGGCCGCTGTCAGAAATCCCTTTTCAAATTCAATCTGACATTCCTTATTTTCCAATTGCTGCGTTTTCTCCTGATAAACTTTCCAGAGATCTGTCTGCTCTTCCCCCAACAGGGCTTTGACCTGTACCTTCAATTTGCATACTTCCTCCCGATCACGCCCCAATCGGTTTTCCTCCTTCCAACTACCGCAAAACGGAATTTCGCTGGAAAACAACAATTCCAAAATAGAGTTCATATTTCTCCTCCTTTATATTTCCCACAATACAAATACTCTTCCAGTTCTTCCGGAGAAAATCCCTGCTTCGCCAACTGATCAATTTCCTCCGGAGCATATCCAAAAGCAGGCGCTACTGCTTTGATTTCCTCCAGATAGCCTCTGGATTCCGGTTCTCCACAAAACCGGCGGTACGGAACATCCCACCCATACGGCTGATATCTGCGCATCACCTGGGACGCATTGAATTCTCCTTTATCCATATGACCATCACGATGGATGCACAGCATTTCACCGCATTCCAGCGGTATCCTATTGTATGAATGCCTTAATAATCCCAAACGCGCTGCAGCCTGCTTCAAGATCTCTTCCGTAGACGCATACAGATAAAGTCCCAGATCAGAAAAATTATACAGGCACAGGGGATTATCCCCTTTGACAAAATACAACCGGTCCTTTCGATCCAGGGCTGTAAAAGCAAAGGAGCCCTCAACTCGTTCCGCCATATAACGAAGGCTTTCAAAGTTGAGGGCTTTTTGCTGCTCAATAAGCTGGACAGCAACATAACTATCCGTTTGAATCTTTGTCTTTGGCAAATGGAGGGACTTCCTCAAATATACGTCATTGTACAACACCCCATTGTGCGCTAAAGCAAATACATCTTTCCCTGCGTTTCCCAGAAAAGGATGATTGTTGTAGTTTCGTTTTGCACTGCCTTGCGTTGCCATTCTGGTATGCCCCATAACCACCTGAGCCTGCCCAGGTATTTTGAAGCGCATACAATGCGCTGCTACAGGTCTCTTGTAAATGCGGAGCATACCTCTCATGTTATAAGCAATGCCAGTGGCATCGGTTCCACGCGTTTCGCAGACAGCCGCAAGTACAGAAAGCATGTAACTTTTTTCCCGTCCAGACAGTTGCTGGCGGTAATCAACCAAACCGAACAAACAGCACATTTTAAATCTCCTCCTCTGCAATAACAACATCATTGACATAGAGCCGCCGTTCTTTTAAATACTGTATCAATTCAGGGGCCTCGCAGCCTGCCACAAAAGTTGACCAGGACATGGCTTTGATTTCTTCATCGGATAAAAAAATTGCCACATCGCAGATGCGGTCAACCATCTGCAATGTGGCAAGAAATGTGTTGTATTTCAGCGTTCCGCGAAACATGCGGAACTCAATGGTATCACTGTTCTGAAGATTTACGCAGGTATACCTTCCTGCATGGCAGCCCTTCTTGGCATGCTCCAGAATATCCTGTGGCTGATCCTTATAGCCATACCGCGCCGCCCAGCGATTGAGCTGATATTGAGTGCGTCGGCTGAATTTCAGCATCTCTGCCCAATTCTTTTCAAAGAAATACAGTACACGGGCAATCGCAGCATCCTGTTCTGCCTCTGTTCTGCCAAAAGCCTCACGACTCACATGGATGTGGAGTCCGCAAGTATCTGCCTGATGGCTGGTATACCCCATCTTCACCGCCCGTCGTAAAATCGCAGCCCAGGGCATCCTTTCTTTATGATAGGTTAAGGACATGGGATGAGATACCAATTCAAATCCGTCACTCAAAGAACCATCATGTTTACAGTAAAGATATTTTTCAGATTCGCTATTGGCAATACTGAGTAATTCCCACGCCTTGTGATGATTCTCCCCAGCTTCATCCACTTCCAGTTCTACGCCAAAAAAGCGCGGTCCTATGCCGAAAAAGTGTGGTTCAGGCTTGTAATAATAATCCTGAATGGCATTGGCACGCTCCATGCGGGTATAGCACCCGTTGCACAGAGGATATGACTCATCGTCATCATCCGGTGCATACCGGGCCTCTTCTACCCGAATCAATGCACCACAGCGATCACACCTAGTATAAAATTGCTGATAGCACTGCTGGCATAACGGCGTGTCCTCCGTTCCAGCATTGTCATGATTCCAGATTCGCTCTCCGCACACACTACAAATGGTGGTTTCATATTCCAGACACTCCGGACAGAGATCGCTGTCATCGAATTGCTGTCTCTGTGAAGCAGGAATCACCTCAAGGCATCTGCTGCAGGTAAACACCTTTTCTTTCATGATACTTTCCTCCTAAATATTTTATTTCACCCCGGTAGCCCCAGGGTATATCCAGGAGATAATATCCAATTGTTTCTTCACAGATTTTCAAAAATTAAGGTAACATCTCAATAATCTATTAGGAGGTGTTAACCTTGATAAAAATGTACCAAGATGAATTAATTGCTCTCAGAACCGGACGCAAGTCAGCAGAACGTTCCGGGGAGTATTGGAACAAAGATGAAGTGCAAAAAGTGGAACAGTTATTTTTTGACGGGGTGGGTATGTCTGAAATGACATTGCAGCTGGGCCGCAATGAAGTTGCCGTATATCAACAACTGGCAAAAATGGGCCTGCTGTCCGGTCAATGTAAACCCCGCCATCATAACAAGAGACCTGCTTTACTATCCGACGATTGTTTGTGCTCTGCATGCAGTGTTCCCGATTGTTCAAGCCGCAGGAAGGAGTGCCCCCATGTTGGAACAATATGATGATCTTCTGACTGCTGAAGAGGCATGTGAAGCCCTGAGAATGGGAAAAAACGCACTATATAGTCTTTTAAACGAGCACAAGCTGAAAGCATATCGCAACGGAAGAGTCTGGCGCATTCCACGTCAAGCAGTGGAAGAATATATCCGCACACAGGCAAAACTGTAAAATAACTCCCTGGACAAATAATGTCCAGGGAGTTATTTGATTTCCTGTTCCAGATTTAAAAACAAACTGGATTGAAAAAAATCCACGATAGTAATACCAAGACCATCGCACAATTTTTTGATGGTGGTAATAGTTGTACTGTGATTGCGTCCGCTCACAATATTGTTTACTGTGGATTGGGTGATCCCACTGCGAGTACATAAGGCATTAATTGATATATCCCGCTCCTTGCACAATTCCAGAATCCTTTGCCGAACAGCTTCCCCAACGGTAATAGCCACCACCCTCTTTCTTCGCAATATGTAAAGAAAGAGTACACAAATGCTCTTGCAAATGTTACCTCTTTTGAGTTAAAATAACTCAAAAGAGGTAATTGGGTGCTGTATTTAAAAAATAACTCCCTTTTAAGTAAAGTGTTGCTACTGATTTGTTAGCCAACCCTAAGGTAGAAATATTCCTTTAGAAACAAAAGCGGGGCTCCACCGTTTTCCGGTGGAGCTTATGGGTTATTGGAAAATGAAAAGGAGTAAGGCATACTTTAGCCTTCCTCTTCTTAGACTGTTCAACAAACTGGAATTGTTCGGCATTAAGTTAAAATCAAGCATATCAGTCCCAACAGGGCAATGCCCTCGCACACACATATAGTCTTAAAATTACGAAGTTTCATTGTCCCCTTTTTATATTCATCATAACTAAAAAATACCGTAAGAATCATGGCTATAATTGTCGTCATTTGAATGTATAACATATGTGGGCGCCTCCACAAATCACAAAATGGAAATTTATCTATCTATACTACAGTATTTTATTGTCTGTTTCAATATGAGTATGAAAAACAGCCCTCCTCGCTCCGAGAAGGGCTATCTGGGTTTTTATTCATGTAATCTGGGTTTTATTCAGGCTTTTTATCAGCAACACTTATCTTGAAAAGGGAAAAAAATAATATAAAGAGAGGGATCGTGTATGCCGAACCAGAAACATGACGCAACAGAAGAAGCAATATTCCAAAGCAAAAATACCTCGCAAAGTCCCAACCATCAGATACCTACAAATTTGGCAGAAGCATCGCAGACAAATGCCGATTTATCAAAACAGTATGATGATTCACAGGATGCTACTGCAGCAAAATCTCCCGAAAAGAATACAAAAAAACGTAAACTCCATATTTCATGGATCTTTTGCGCGATCCTTTTGGTTGTGCTTATTGTGGTAGCCTATCAATACTTGTCGCAGCCCGCACAATCCCCTTTACCTGAAAATCCGCATGAATTTACCCAAGATCAGATAAACGCGCTTCCCACCTACGACTTGAGTGAAATTGACGGACTGTCCTCAAAAAAATTGGATGGACAATGGGTTGTTGTCACCGGTGTACATTCTTTCAACGGCGCAGACAATGCAACGATGATGATCCCGGCATTGGCAATCGGCACATCAACATATACTGAAATTTACTATTACTCAGATAAAGACTTTGCCTTAGGATGCTTGGCACTTGCGTTGGACGAGACAACCGTTTTAGGTAAATGCAGTTATGCTAATCAGAACTACAGTATTATTGATGCCATTCTTTTGAAAAACGATACATTAGAGCCCATGCTAACATTAGATTCGAATACAGCATCCGGGAATGAAGCCAGCAACAATTCTTTTTCGCTACCGGACGATTATTATGATGTCAGCATAACAGACGATCAACTTATCGAGGAAGCTAACGCAAATACAGCGCGTACCATCAACGCTTATATGGGAAAACGCGTGAAAATCACAGATTTGCAAATCACTTCTATTGAAACGGATAAAGCACGTTTTGATCTATTACAACCCATCTATTTCCGAAACTCTGAAGATTTGTACTCCATCAGTAAGGGAAGCCGAATCACAGTAATCGGTTCGGTTACAGAAGATTATGGAAGCTATTGTATCACTGATGCCGTACTGGTCACTGATGAGAACAAATCCACTGCCCAGCAAAATATATCAGACAACCCCTCAGTTTCAGCGAATTCTGATATCCAAGCAAATTCCGCAGCAT
Organism: Candidatus Pseudoscillospira faecavium; assembly: GCA_904420565.1. Lineage (GTDB taxonomy): Bacteria > Bacillota > Clostridia > Oscillospirales > Oscillospiraceae > Pseudoscillospira > Pseudoscillospira faecavium. Next base: position 7,494 of record CAJFVV010000067.1, on the reverse strand, counting down.
ATGAGGCGGGCCAGGCCGCAGCCTGGAAGGTCTACAACACCATTTTTCAGTACGGATATGATTGCAACAAAGTTGTAACCCTTAATAACAGCGACAGCCAACAGGCCACTGATATGGCAGATGGTTTCTACGATGAAGCCGTTCTGATGGTCGGCTATACACCGTACAATACATATACCTATAATACCAGTATTCTTTCTGGCTGTGATTTCACCGTCTTTTTAATGCAATGGAAAGAGGCAGGCGTCACAGGCGTATATATTCCCTTCGCAAGCCCGGAGGAACGCGATACACTTCTGCCCGCTTTAACCATCCAGGCCAATCAGTTGGGATATGATGGACGTTTCTTCGACGGAGAGGGAAATGATATCACTATGACAATGGATGAACTTGAGGCAGCTTATTCCTAAATTCAACAATTCTAATTCTACTCAGAGCAAAAATAAAAAGGTCCTTGATTTCCGATTGGAAATCAAGGACCTTTTAAAAACTGCAACGCTATGCAGGCAATCACCGTTTATATTTTACTGTCATTATGAACAAACTCATTGCATAGAAGGCGGTATTTATTATTCAAATTATTGCATATGCCTTAAAATTAAGTTATAATAATTGAACGGCGGGACATCGTCCTCGCGGCGATAGCCAGTCGTGCAAGAGAACTTCTTGTACGACTTTTTTATTGACACAATAAAACAAAAAAGCCCGCAAAGCGGACTTTTTGATTCACACACTGTGAAGCCGGATATGCCGGCGATTTTGGCAAAGCCGTATTTGAACCTGTCGTGTTGTCTTAGATGGTAGTCTAGACATCTTTATTATAGATGCAGCATAGTCAGATGTCAATCTGTTTTTAGGGAGGGTAAATTTTATGAAACAAAGTGACTATTTCATCGGCCTCGATATCGGAACAGACTCCATAGGCTGGGCGGTAACAACGCCAGACTATCAATTGGTCAAGCGCAACGGAAAAGCCTTATGGGGCATCCGCCTTTTCGACGAGGCGCAGCCCGCGCAGGACCGTCGGGCATATCGCGTGGCACGCAGACGGATTGAACGGCGCAAGCAGCGCTTGCAATGGCTGCAGGAGATTTTTGCACAGGCCATCGGCCAAGTAGATCCCGCATTCTTTCAGCGCCTGCGGGAAAGTAAATTCTTTGAGGAAGACAAGCACTCAGACTTTCCTCTGGGCCGGTATACCCTGTTTGCAGACAAAAATTACTGCGATAAAGATTATCATAAACAATTTCCTACTATTTATCATCTGCGCAAAGCGCTAATAGAGCAACCCGGACCTTTCGATGTGCGTCTGGTTTACCTGGCACTGCACCATATCATGAAATATCGCGGTCATTTTCTGTATGGTGATCTGTCGATGGAAACGATCTCCCTGGAAAGCGGCTTGGAGCGGCTCTCCCAGATCATGGAGCAGGAATGCGGTGAAGGTATGATGCCCAGCGATATCGCTGCGCTGCAAGAGGTTCTCATCTCCCGGGCACTGAATAAAACGCAGCGAAAAAAGAAAATTGCAGCGTTATTTTCCGTCACAAAGGATGACGGTCCGAGATATGCCATGGCAGAACTGTTATCCGGCAGCAAAGTTTCTCTGGATGCGCTGTATGGTGAAGGAACCTCCAACGATGAAATTGCGAAATTCAGTTTAGCAGAAGAATTTGACGCAGTGGAAGAGAAACTTTCTTCCGCATTAGGCGATCGCATGGAACTCATTTTAGCCGCAAAAGAAATCTACGACTGGGCATTGTTGGAAACCATGCGCAATGGTGAGCAATATATTTCTTTTTCCAAAGCAAAGATCTACGAGGATCACAAGAAAGATCTCACGCGTCTGAAAAATGCCGTCAAATCTCTGGGAAAACCCGATTTGTATCGCGAGATGTTCCACAAAGCCGACAACAAGCAGAACAACTATCCGGCCTACTCCGGTAAAGGCTCCCAGAATTATCGCTGCAGTTACGATGATTTTCGAAAATATGTGACAACAAAACTGAAAGCGGAGAAAGATGGTGACCCAGAAATCGAAGCGATTCTGAAAGAATTGGAACAGGGAACGTTTCTCCCCAAGCAAACCAGCAAGGACAACGGCGTCATTCCCCATCAGCTTCACGAAGCGGAGCTGGTCAAGATTCTGGGAAACGCCTCCGTATATCTTCCTTTTTTGAAAGAAACCGATCAAAGCGGCTTGAGCAAAGCAGAACAAATCCATCAGATGTTCTGCTTCCGAATTCCCTACTATGTCGGTCCGTTGGACAGCCGCTCGGAACACAGTTGGATCGTCCGTCAGCAAGATAAAATATACCCCTGGAATTTTGATCAGGTGGTGGATCTGGAAGCATGCCGCCGCAATTTTATCACCCGTATGACCGCCAAATGCAGTTATATCGGCGAAGATGTCCTGCCCAAAGATTCGCTGCTCTACACCAAATTCATGGTGCTCAATGAACTGAACAATCTCAAAGTCAATGGAAAAGCCATCTCGGTCGAAGCAAAACAGCAGCTCTATCGCGAACTGTTTCTCACCGGGAAAAAGGTGAGCCAACGCGCCATGCGCACCTGCCTTGGTTTAGACAAAGAAGATGAATTGACCGGCTTTGACCAGGAAATCAAGGCCACCTTAGCGCCGTGGAAACACTTTGCATGGCTGTTGGACCGTCCCGGCGGATACGATGCAGCGGAAGAAATTATCCGCCATATTACCCTTTTTGGCGAAGACAGGAAGCTGCTGCAAGGCTGGCTGAAAAAAACTTACGGCGATCTTTTGACGCCGGAGGAGCAGAAAAAAGCCCTTTCTTTCAAATGCAGCGGCTGGGGCAGATTGTCCCGCGCCTTCCTGACACAAATCTTCCATGTCGATGCCGATACCGGTGAAGCGTTCCCTATTATAGACATGCTGTGGCAAACCAACAACAATCTCATGGAACTGCTCAGCAGCCGCTATACCTTCGCGCAAGCCGTGGAAAAGTACCGCAAGGAAAAAATGAGTCAACACAGTCTGACGCTGAAGGATTACCTGCGTGACAGCTATGCCTCGCCCGCCATCAAGCGCGCCATTCACCAGGTCATCGGTATTGTGGGCGAACTGGAAGGCATCATGAAATGCCCGCCTCGGCGGATTTTTGTGGAAATGGCCCGCGAGGAGGGTGAAAAAGGCAAACGCACAGTATCCAGAAAAGCCGAGCTGACCGAACTTTACAAAAAATGCGGTGAGGAAGCAGATCCACTGTTTGACCAGCTGCAAGCGGAAAGCGACGGAAATCTGCGGCGGGACAAACTGTATCTTTACTATACCCAGTTGGGCAAATGTATGTACAGCGGTGAGCCCATCGACCTGCAGCAGCTGGACAGCGATTACGACATTGATCACATCTATCCGCAAAGCAAGGTCAAAGACGACAGTATCCGCAACCGAGTTCTGGTCAAGCGGCAGCTGAACGCCGCCAAAGGCGACCATTATCCCATTGCATCCGAAATCCGCCAGAAAATGCGTCCCTTCTGGACCATGCTGGAAAACAAGGGCCTTATTCCCAAAGATAAATACGAGCGTCTCCTGCGTGCCACCACATTCGGCACTGAGGAACAGGCGGGATTCATTGCCCGGCAATTGGTGGAAACGCGGCAATCCAGCAAAATCATTGCAGAACTGCTGCAGCGCCGCTTTGGAGGCAAAACGGAAATCGTCTATGTGAAAGCAGGCAATGTTTCCTCTTTCCGGCAGGATCAGCGAATCACCGCCGACGGCGAACAAAAACAGGTCAGCCAATGCAAAGGGCAGCATACTGCGCAGGACCCGCTCTTTTCCAAATGCCGCGAGGTCAACGACTTTCACCATGCCAAGGACGCCTATCTCAACATCGTGGTGGGCAATGTGTATCATGTCAAATTTACCCGCAGTCCCGTCAATTTCCTGCAGGAAAAGGATGCCCAATACAGCCTCAACTGCATGTTTGATTTCGATGTGCGCCGCAAAAATGACACGGCCTGGATCGCCGGGCCGAAAGGCAGCATTGCCACCGTGCGCCGCACCATGGCAAAGAACAATATTCTCTTCACTCGCCGGTCGGCGGAAGTGAAAGGCGGTCTTTTTGATCAGTTGCTGGTTGCCAAGGGAAAAGGCCAGGCCCCTATTAAACGTTCTGATCACAGAATGTGCATTGAAAAATATGGAGGATACAACAAGCTGACCGGTGCCTATTTTATCCTGGTGGAGCACACCAACAAAAAGAAGCGGGTGCGTTCGTTGGAAACCGTTCTGCTGATGCAAAAAGATTTTTATGAACAGAACCCGGAACAGTATTGTCAAGAAGTATTGGGGCTGGAATCTCCGAAGATTCTGCTGCCCAAAATTAAAATCAATGCTCTGGTTTCCTTTGATGGTTTCCGCATGCATATTTCAGGCCGAACAGGAGATAGAATCATTCTTAAAAACGCCAACCAGCTTATAATCGCCCCCCAGTGGCAGCAATACATAAAAGGTATTTCCAAATATCTGGAACGCTGCAAAAAAGCGAAGCAGGAGCTGCCCATCACCACCTTTGACAAACTGACAACGGAAGAAAACCGGCAGCTTTATGTGCTGCTGCTGGAAAAGCTGGAGAATCCGCTGTACCGCATCAAATATGAAACCGCTGCCGGAACCATCCGGGAAAATCTGGAGAAATTCAGCACTCTTTCCGTGCCGGATCAATGCAAGATCCTCATGCAAATTCTCAATCTCTTTGCCAACACGGCCGCCAGCGCGGATTTGAAACTGCTCGGTGGCAAGGCTGGGATCGGCATTTTGCTGACATCCAAAAACCTGGACAACTATGCAAGGCACACCTTCAAACTGATCCACCAGTCCATCACCGGCTTTTTTGAACAGGAAATCGACCTTCTCTCCGAGGATCTGCCATGAGCTGGCGGATCGTGGTGGTATCCAGCAACGCCAAAGTGGACTATAAGCTGGATTACCTGGTCGTTCGGACATTGGACGAAGTGAAACGGGTCCACCTCAGCGAGATTGGCGTGTTGATTCTGGAAAGCACCGCCATCTCCATCACCTCCTATCTTTTGTGCGAATTGATCCGCCGTAAGATCAAAGTGATTTTCTGCGACCACCAGCGCAATCCCTGCGCCGAACTGGTGCCGACCCACGGCAGCCATGACAGCAGCGCCAAGATCCGCCAGCAGTTAAAATGGACACAAGGCATCCGTCAGCAGATCTGGACGGAAATCGTGCGTCAAAAACTCCGGCGGCAGCGCTCCCATCTGCGCCGCCGGGGGCTGCCCCAGGCAGAGCAGCTGACCACCTATCTGGAGCAGCTGCAATGGAACGACGAAACCAACCGGGAAGGCCACGCCGCCAAAGTATATTTCAACGCCCTTTTCGGCACAGAGTTTACCCGCACAGCCGATCTGCCCGTCAACGCCGCGCTGAACTATGGATACAGTCTGATCCTTTCCGCCATCAATCGAGAAATCTCCGCCGCCGGATATCTCAACCAACTGGGGCTTTCTCATGAAAACACCTTTAATCCGTTCAATTTAGGCTGCGACTTTATGGAACCGCTGCGCCCACTGATAGATAGCGCCATCATCGATTTGCAGCCGGAAAAATTTGAGCGGACGGAAAAACTGGCGATCGTCAATATTTTGAATTGCGAAGTGCGGCACGCCGGGAAACAGCAGCATCTCCTCTATGCCATACGCCTGTATTGCAACAGTTTATTCCGGGCGCTGCAGAGCGGAGAGAGCGCAGAAATTAAATGGATTGATTATGAGTGAGAGATTTATGCGTGTGATTGTATTTTTTGATCTGCCGGTGGGCACCACAGCAGAACGTCGGGAATACGCCCGGTTTCGCAAGGGGCTGGTGAAAGACGGATTTCTGATGATGCAGGAATCCGTTTATTCCAAACTGGCCCTGAACCCAACGGCGGCCAGCAGCATCATGGATGCCGTGCGCTCCCGGCGTCCTTCCAAGGGACTGATTCAGATGCTGGTGGTCACCGAAAAGCAATTTTCCCGCATGGAATTCGTTCTGGGCGAATACCATTCTGAAATCATTGATGACGATGAACGGCTGGTGATTTTATGAGATTGATGCATCCCTTGTTGTCCGCCCCGATCCACTGGCAGGAAAACACCGTTCCCGTTTTAGTCGCAGAGCCTCCCAAACTGTTCCGCCAGATGGTTTTCGATCTGACCCGCCAGGCAGAGGGAGAAGGCGGTCCCTTTGTGCTCTCGTTGCAGTATGAACCGCTGGACTGCGGCGAACATCTTCATGTGATATGCAATTATCTGAACCTCCCCCTGGAGGACCGAAAATTAACCAATCGGTTTCAGGGACTGCTGCAATCCATTGTTTGGGAAGAATTGCCCGAACAGACCGATGGATTGCAGCGATCCATCGCAGACTATCTGGCGCTGATAACCGTCCGCATGGATTGCCCAATCGCCTTTGCAGAGGGAGATTATGTGCTCCCTCTGCTGAAGGCACTGAAATGCCGTCCTGTTCTGGACGGAACAGAGCCGCTGGAGCGCCTGATGCAATATTTGTCCCTATACAATCACTTTATGAAGACGCAGTGCTTCATTCTGGTGGGGATGCATGCCTATTTTTCACCGGAAGAACTGAGGGAATTTTATCGCATGGCAGGTTATGAAAAATGGACTGTTCTTCTGCTGGAACAGCACATGAGCGCTCCATTGCCAGGAGAAGTATTTTATCTTCTGGACGAACAGCTCTGCGAACTACGGCTTGATTCTGCCGATCAAACAGAGTAAACTGAATATGATGACGACAATGCCATCTGAAGCAGCACAGCGCGGGTCGTGGCGTTTCTCTCATTTGAGGTTTGAGAGTCGTGCTGTTTTAGATGGTAGTCAAACGAATCCAAGCAGATTCTGTATTCTCGCCCAGTTTGAGAGTCGTGCTGTTTTAGATGGTAGTCAAACTACGCATCTCTCCTGTAACCTGACTAGGCTGTTTGAGAGTCGTGCTGTTTTAGATGGTAGTCAAACTTGCGCGGGCCTATCTGCTGCGCCCCCAATAGTTTGAGAGTCGTGCTGTTTTAGATGGTAGTCAAACCATTTCGACGCCGCTTCCTGCGGATTTGCCGTTTGAGAGTCGTGCTGTTTTAGATGGTAGTCAAACTCTTCCAGTAGTAAACCACAAAGATGAAGAGTTTGAGAGTCGTGCTGTTTTAGATGGTAGTCAAACCTTCAAGCAGTTCAACCCCTTCATCGGCATGTTTGAGAGTCGTGCTGTTTTAGATGGTAGTCAAACGGCAGCTTATGAATGTGATTGACATTGCTGGTTTGAGAGTCGTGCTGTTTTAGATGGTAGTCAAACGCAATACAAGAAATACAAGCTGGCGGCGGGGTTTGAGAGTCGTGCTGTTTTAGATGGTAGTCAAACGTTCAGATATTTTCACAAATACCTTTATATGTTTGAGAGTCGTGCTGTTTTAGATGGTAGTCAAACGATTGCACTTG
>CAJFVV010000066.1 GCA_904420565.1 Candidatus Pseudoscillospira faecavium | reverse complement strand
GTCCACCATCCCCAACATGGCGGAAGAGTTCAAGAACCCGGCCAAGGACGTGCCGAAGGCGGCGCTGCTTTCCCTGGCGACCTGCGGTATCATCTTTGCGCTGTTCTGCTACGTGATGAACGGCCTGCTGCCCGGCGCAGAGCTGGCGGCATCTGACTCGCCTCCCGTGGCGGCCATGAACACCTTTACCAACGTCGGCGCGCTGATCATCGCCATCGGCGGCCTTTGTGCCTGTATTTCCACATCCAACGGTCTGATGATGTCCGGCAGCCGCATCCCCTTCGCCATGGGCCGCGCGGGCGATCTGCCCAAAGGATTGGCATCGGTTAATAAGCATGGCGCTCCTGCAGGCGCATTGCTTCTTACCATGATTGGACAGCTGGCACTGTGCCTGTCCGGTTCGGCAATCAATACTCTGGTGGCATTGTCGGTATGTGCGACAATCGTGTCCTGGGTGATTACGACTGTCTGTGCAATTACCGTGCGCCTCAGAGGTGAGAAAGCACCGTTCCGGGCACCCGGTTACCCCATTACGCCCATTATTGCAGTGGCCGGTTTGGTATTTATGTTTACGCAGCTGGAACTGCTTGCCATTATTATGACAATTATCTGGGTGATTGTGGGTATCGTTGTGTACTTCCTGTTTAGAAAAACAGGCCTGAAAAACATGTGCAATGCCCATGAAGAAGCTGTGCAGAAGTAAGTTGCATGTTTACCGGGAGAAATAAAGCCCCCGGCTGGTTCAAATGATCAGAAAAAGGATGCAAGCCCGCCGCGGAGTGTGGAGGGATTGCATCCTTTTTTGTCGGGACAGAGGAAAGAATGAGAGAAAATTTTATAGCAATGTCCTTGTACTTATACGCTGCAAGGAGAGAAATACTGTGATATAATGAATGCATTATGAAAGGGAGGATGTGCAGCTCCGTGAATATCAATGCAGCCGGACAGAATACCCGGCTGCGGATGATAGGGACATCAAGGGTACAACAGGGAGGAAAAATATGGCATTTACCATTGCGAAAATGCTGCAGCTTCCGGCGTTTCGCGGCGCTTCTGTTATAGCGGGCAGCAAGGGAATCAATGTTGCTGTTGGCGGTGTGACAATGCTGGAAAGTACGGACTTTCACAATGCCGTACTGAAAGGAGAGCTTGTCCTGACCAGTTCCTTTTTCTTGGACCTGTTTCGGGACAGCGGTGTCAATTATATATTGGAATGCTATAAAAAACATGCGGTTGGTTTGTGTATAAAGGAAGGTTCGCCGGAAGATCAGCTGCCGGGAAATATCTTGGCTGTGGCAGAACAGCTGCATTTTCCGGTGATTGTGCTGAATTCAGATGTGAATTTTTGTCAGATTATTAATGCGGTCACTTATGAAGTACTGCGCAGGGAAGGTTACAACCAGACGCTCTCCTATGAAGAAAATTTTTTCCAGGAATTGATTACTTCTGTACAGGATCGCGATACATTTTTCAAGCGCGGCGCCATGCTCGGCCTGCGTCAGGATGAGCAGCTGTGCGCATTGCTGCTGCAGCCTGATGATGATAAGCTGGTGGATGCAGTATGCAGTTTTTGCCGCGATGAGTGGGAAGAGAAGTGTTATACACTGACCAAAAACGGACGTGTGATGGTAGCTCTGCGCCTGACAATTTCAGAGATTGATAAAAACTCTGTAATCAAGCTTGCCCGTGCGCTTTTGAAAGAATTGGAGAAGGCGTTTCCGGAGCATCAGTTTCGTGTTGGTATTGGACGCTGCTACAAAGAGCTGATCAATTTCAATAAGAGTTTTTCCGAGGCGTGCAGTGCCCTCAGCTTCAGCATGCTGGCACATTCCAAGGAACCGATTTCCCATTTTGATGATTTGGGTGTTTATCGGATTTTGTTTGATTACAAAAACCGGGAAGAGCTCTTTCATCTGTATCGGGATACTGTGGGAGTTATTTCCGAGTACGATCAGAAAAACCAAACGGAATATTTAGATACAATCCGGACGTATTTCAGCCAGAATTATTCGATTAACAATACGGCGAAAAAAATGTTTGTGCACTATAACACGATCCTTTATCGCCTCAATAAAATCAAAACGCTTTTCGGTATTGATTTAAATAATGAGGAAGAGCGCATCAATTTGTATGTTAGTTTGCGGGTTGCAGACTCTCAGAATCTGTGGAAGACTTTTTGAGGACAGGACTGAGGCTCTGCGCCCCCGGCAGAAATAATGGACAGGGATTGGGTAAAAGAGGAAGCAAAACGCCCGCGTCTCAATGCAGACGCAGGGCGTTTTGCTGTATGATAGACGTTAGAGAAGCGACTTTTAAAAATAAGGACAGCCGATGCGTGCATAAAGTAAAAAGAATTCAACTTTATGTGAGGAGGAATACCTTATGTTGTCTGCAGCGCTTTTGCTGTTGATGAACACGCTGGTTTTTACGCTTCGGCTGAACGGCAACGCGGGGTCTTTCCCCAAGCCGCTCAGTGCAGCCGAGGAACGAAAGTGCCTGGAACGGTGGGCTGAAGGGGATCTGGAAGCACGCAACATGTTAATTGAACACAATCTTCGCCTGGTGGCACATATTATTAAAAAGTATTATACGCAAGCAAAAGATCAGGAGGATTTGATTTCCATTGGCACCATTGGCCTGATCAAAGGCGTTTCCAGCTATAAAAGCGACAAAGGTGTCCGGTTAGCAACCTATTGCGCACGATGCATTGAAAATGAAATCCTGATGTATTTCCGCAGCCAGAAAAAACTGCAGGGTGAGGTTTCCCTGTCGGATTCCATTGACACAGATCAGGATGGCAACAGCCTGTCGTTTATGGATGTGGTGAGCGTGGATGACACAATGCTGGAAGATCTCAGCGCCAGCGAAACGCAGAACCGGCTGCGGCGTTTGGTCTATACCTGCCTGACGCCGCGGGAGACGGAAATTATTGAACAGCGTTATGGATTGAACGGGAAAACGCCGAAAACCCAGCGCGAAGTTGCCGCTGGCTGCGGCATTTCCCGGTCCTATGTATCCCGCCTGGAGAAAAAGGCGTTGGAAAAGCTGGGCAAGGCATTTGAAAAAACCGAGGGCTGAATGTGGTTCAGTCCTCGGTTCCTTTTGCTGATGAGTGGGTGGGGGGTGCATCATTGGGCAGAGCTGGCTTATGAAAGGCAGAGCCATAGGAAATTGCTTTGTTTCCAAATTTCGAGCGAATTTGATCCATGGTTGTTTCCAGTTTTTCCAATTTTTCCTTTTTTCCCGGCGGTGAAGCTGAAAAGAGATCGAGCTGCTCTGTATATTGCTCGGCGGGAACGGGGTGTAAAGCAGTTACGGTCAGCATGCGGATGGGATTGGGCATATGCCAGGATTGCCGGGTCAATTCCATACAGGCATCAGCCAGTTCCCGGGACAAATGGGTGCTGCGCGATAATTGCTTTTGGCGGGTGATGGTGTGAAATTGAGCATCACGAATTGTCACTTGTACGCCGGTACAATATAGATTATATTTTCGCAGCCGGACGGCAACCATGTCGGAAAGAATCGAAAGATTGGCATAAACTTCTTCCCAGGTTGTCAGATTTTTGCTGAACGTTGTTCCGTTGCCGACGGATTTGATTGGCTCACGGCTGCCAAAAGGGCGCACGGGCGCATGTTCCAGGCCATTGGCATATTCATGGAGCTGACGGCCATTTTTGCCGAACAGATCCTGCAGCATCTGCACGTCGCATGCTGCCAGCTGGCCGATGGTATCGATGCCGTATTGATGCAGTGTTTTGGCAGCTGCCCTGCCGATAAAAAGCAGTGCGGAAACCGGCAGAGGGAACACGATAGAGCGCCAGTTTTCCTGGGAAATAACAGTGGTGGCGTTGGGCTTTTTATAGTCGCTGCCCAGTTTGGCGAAAATTTTGTTGAAAGAAACGCCGACAGAGCAGGTAAGTCCTGTTTCGTGGTATACAGTGGCGCGGATTTCATCAGCAATCTGTTTCCCGCTGTTGCCAAACAGATGCATGCTGCCGGTGATATCCAGCCAGCTTTCGTCGATGCTGAATGGTTCCACCAGATCGGTGTAGCGGCAATAAATGGCATTGATTTGTTTGGAATATGCGCTGTATCGCTCCCGATGGGGCGGAAGAAGAATCAAATCCGGGCATTTTCTGCGTGCCTGCCAGATGGTTTCGGCGGTAACAACGCCATATTTTTTGGCGCTTTCATTTTTGGCCAAAATAATGCCGTGGCGGGATTTGGGATCGCCGCAGACGGCAACGGGTTTGCTGCGCAGTTCGGGATAGGATAAAAGCTCCACAGAAGCATAGAAGCTGTTCATATCACAATGGAGAATAGTTCTTGCCATAAGCAGGCCCTCCTTCCTTTCAGCGCACCACCAGTATACTGCAAAAAACCCTCAAAAGCAAACGATTGTTTGCTTTTGAGGGACGCAGGTGCGGCAGTTATTTTTTGCGCTTTTTTTTCTGGAAAATACGATAAGCTACATATAAACAGAAAAGAACCACAATTGCAACAATGGCGATGTGGGTATAATTGTCGAAATAGGGCATTGCCTTTTCCCAGGCGGTGCCAAGAGCGGCGCCGGTACAAACCAGCAATGTGTTCCAAACGGTGCTGCCAATGGCGGTGAGAAGAAGAAACAGAGGAAAACTCATTTTGGCACAGCCGGCGGGAATGGAAATCAAACTGCGAACTACTGGGATACAGCGGCAGATCAAAACAGCTTTGGTCTGATACCGTTCAAACCACTGGACAGAACGATCCACATATTCAGGCTTCAAATGCAGAATGCGGCCGAATTTTCCTGCAAATAGCCGCTTTAAACGCGGGGCCTGAAAAATATATCCCAACAAATACAGAACGATGGCGCCGGCCAAGGACCCGGCTGTAGCAGCCAGGATGGTGCCGGGTACATTCATGGAAGTGTGCGCTGTCAGTGCGCCGCCGAACAGCAAAACAACCTCGGATGGGATGGGGGGAAAGATATTTTCAATAAAAATCAAAAAAAAGATGCCCAGATAGCCGAAGGAATCGACGGTCTGAAGGATAAAATCTTGCATAAGTCCTCCTGGATTCTGTTGTCAAAGGCTGTAGGATAATCGAGTGTATTGTACCATGTTTTTTGAGGAATGTATAGGTGTACATATTTAAATTCCGTTTAAGAAAATACCACAACGGTATATGGATGCTCTGCATTTTAAATGGAAACCGGATATATAAAAATTCTCCGCCCTTTTGGGCGGAGAACACAATGCTATTTATGGAGCAAGGGTGAAAGCGGTTTGTATATCAGAAAGGCGAGCAGCACATCCAGCATGCCTTTTACAAAGGTGAAAGGCATGTTGAATATCAGCAGGCATTCCAGCAAATTGTCCACAAAGGGAAGAATCAGCTGATACGTCCCGATAATGCCTTCCATGGGCATAAATACGGAGTAAATAGGATAGATAATAAAGTAATTCAGCGGCACACTGACAACGGCCATGATGACAGCGCCAATCAGGGAGCCGAGCAGGGCGCCTTTGCGGTTTTTCATCTTGCGGTAGAGCAGGCCGGCGGGGACAACAAAAGTGACGCCCATCAGGAAATTGCACAGCTCGCCGACACCTCCGGTGCTGGTGTGGGTCAGATTGACCAGGTTTTTCACCAGGCATACGGCCATGCCATAGACCGGGCCGAGGGAAAAGGAGGCCAAAAGTGCCGGCAGTTCAGAAATGTCCAGTTTAATAAAACTTGGCATAATTGGGACACTGAATTCCAGAAACATTAAAATGGCAGCTACGGCCGAAAGCATGGCAGTGACAACCAGCTTGTGGGTCTTGCTTTGCGTGTTGGTGTGCATATCAATCAGCTCCTGTGGTTTGAAATTGCGGCAAACAGCCGCCCGGGGTTGCTTCCGGGCGGCTGTGGAATATAAAACAAATTTCCTGCCTTCTTCCATCCAGACTATACTGTCGGTATCGGAGTTGCACCGATTCTGCCGTGCGCTGCACGGGTCGCGGACTATACCGCCGGTCGGGAATTGCACCCTGCCCTGAAGAACTTCTTTTTCGACGATAGTATAGACCGGATTTTTAGAAAAAGCAAGAGGAAAGAAGGCGCGTTTGTGAAATACTGCAAAGAATGGGAGGAACGCTGTAAAAAAGTCTATTCTGCTGGGGAAGTGTCTCTTTGCAAATGGCAGAACTGTATGCTATACTGAATCGGAAATTGAGCAAAGGAGGCGGCTTTGATGAAAGGAAGGCAAACGGCCTGTGCCTTTACGGGGTATCGCCCGCAGAAGCTGCCCTGGCAGGAGAATGAGGCGGATCCGCGCTGTGCTGATCTTAAATGCCGGCTGCGGCGGGCGATTGAGGAGGCCTGCCGCGAAGAAATGGAGCATTTTATCTGCGGTATGGCCCAGGGATGTGATCTGTATTTTGGTGAACTGGTTTTGGAAATGAAACAGGAATGGCCGGAAATTACGCTGGAGGCGGCGGTGCCCTGCCCAACCCAGACGGATGGCTGGAGCGCGCCGGAACAGGCGCGCTGGCGGCGGCTGTTGGAGCGGTGCGATTATGAAACCATGGTGCAGGATCACTACAGCCCGGGCTGCATGATGCGCCGCAACCGCTATATGGTGGATCATGCCGCTATGCTGATTGCGGTGTATGACGGACAGGGCGGCGGCACCCGGCGCACAGTGGAATATGCCCTGCGCCGCGGCGTCCCGGTGGTCTGTGTACCGCCTGTGGAGGAGGAATAACAGATGTTTTCCGGTTTTGAAGATGATATGATTGATTTTTTCTGGGCAATTCGTTTTAATAACAACCGCACCTGGTTTAACGAGCACAAGCCCACCTATGTGCAGAAAGTTTATGAACCCATGAAGGAACTGGCGCGCGATGTCTGTTCCGGCATGGAGCGCGCCTATGGTCTGGAAAGCGTTTGGAAATGCAGCCGCATTTACCGCGATGCCCGGCGGCCTCAGCCGGATGGGCCTTATCGGGATCATATCTGGTTTGTGTTGGCGGAGCGGACGCGCTGGTCTGTGGCACCTACCTTTTATGCAGAGATTTCTGCCGAAGGGATTTCTTATGGCTTTGGCAGCTACTGCTGCACGCCGGCGTTTATGAAAAATGTGCGGGCCAGCCTGGCCGCCCATCCGGCCAAAGCGGAGCGCATGATCCGAAATTTTGAGCGGGACGGCAGCTTCCGCCTGAACGGCGCGTGTTACAAACGGCCCAAAGGGCATGTTTCCGCGCGCATCGACCCATGGTACAATTTGAAGGAAATCGGTTTCTCCGCCTTTGAGGAATGGAGCGATGAGACGATGAGTCCCCAACTGCCGGCGTATTTGGTGCGGCGCTTTCAGCCGCTGTTGCCCATATACCGGTGGCTTTGGACCTGTGTTCCGCCGGAGGAAGAAGAGACGCCCGGGCGCAGATGAACAACGAAAAAGCGCGGCTTCCTGCAACATACGGGAAGCCGCGCTTTTTTCAGCGCTTGGCCAGCTTTTCCAAAATCAGTGAAATCTCTTCCAATTTTTGATCGGCGTCACCGGTATCCAGTGCACTGCGTACGCAGGAATGGACATGAGCTTTGAGCACCTCGGCATTGGCCTTGCCCAGCAGGGCCTGAGCCGCCTGAATTTGATTGGATATGTCAATACAGTAACGGTCCTCTTCAATCATGTTCAGCACGCCGTCGATTTGGCCGCGGGCTGTTTTCAGCATGCGCACCACGGTAGTCTTATCTGCTTTCATTGGATGCCGACCACCTGATAATCCGCATCGGTGACCGCTTTTGTCAGTGCTTCATCGGTGACGGAGGGATCGGCAGTAACGACGGCGTTTTTGTTTTCCAGGCTTACCTCCACCGCACTGACGCCGCTGACGCTGCTCAGGGCGCTGTGGACGTGTTTGACGCAGTGCTGGCACATCATGCCTTTGATGGAAATGGTTTTGGTTACAGTGTTCATGTTCAATCTTCCTTTCAGTTTTTCTTGTTGGGGTGGTATTGGTGGGGAAACCGCGTGGCTTGCGGGGGATGCATAAGAAACATGTTTGGGACGGAACAGGCGCAACCGCAGGGCATTGGTGACTACGCAGAAAGAGGACAGGCTCATGGCTGCCGCGGCAAACATGGGGTCAAGCTGCCAGTTCAGCCAGTGGTAGAACACGCCGGCAGCCAGGGGGATGCCCAGGGCGTTGTAGAAAAAGGCCCAGAACAGGTTCTCGCGAATGTTGCGCATGGTGGCGCGGGACAGTTCTACAGCGGCAGCAGCATCGCGCAGATCGCTTTTCATGAGTACGATGTCCGCCGCTTCGATGGCCACGTCCGTACCTGCGCCGATAGCCAGCCCCACGTCGGCACGCGTCAGGGCGGGGGCGTCGTTGATGCCGTCGCCCACCATGGCAACCCGTTTGCCGGCTTGCTGCAGCGCGGCGATGTGGCGTTCCTTATCCTGAGGCAGCACCTCGGCGATGATATTGCTGACCTGAAGGGATTTTCCAATTGCTTCTGCGGTGCGGCGGTTGTCGCCGGTGAGCATCACCACATCGATGCCGAGGGTGCGGAAGGCTTCGATGGCCTGGGCGCTGCTTTCCTTGGGGGTGTCCGCTGCGGCGATCAGCCCCAGCAGGCGGCCTCCCTGGGCGAAAAACAGCGGAGTTTTTCCCGCCTCTGCCAGCTGCTCTGCAGCGCCGCGCAGGGGGGTGAGGTCAATGCCGTGTTCCTCCATCATGGCCCGGTTGCCGCCGATTGTGGTTTGCCCGTTCAAGGTGGCCTGGACGCCGCGGCCGTGCACGGCGACAAAATCAGCCGGCGCTTCGGCGGTGAGCCCGCTGGATGCTGCTGCTTCGATGATGGCGGCGGCCAGCGGATGCTCCGACGGTCCTTCCAGGCAGGCGGCCAGCGTCAGAAGCTCTTGCTCCGACAGGCCGGATACCGGGAGAATATCGGTTACCCGGGGTTTCCCCTCGGTGATGGTTCCGGTTTTGTCCAGCACAATGGTGTCCACATGGTGCAGGGTTTCCAGAGCCGTGGCGGATTTAATCAGGATGCCGTTTTCCGCGCCCTTGCCTGTGCCGGCCATGATGGCTACGGGCGTGGCAAGGCCCAGGGCGCAGGGGCAGGAGATCACCAGCACGGACACGCCGGAGGTCAGCGCAAAGGCAAAATCTGCGCCGATGATCAGCCATATAAGGAATGTGACCAGGGCGATGGACATGACAACGGGCACGAAAATACCGGCAATTTTATCCGCCAGGCGGGCGATGGGCGCTTTGGAGGCGGAGGCGTCCTCTACTAAGTGGATAATCTGGGCCAGAGTGGTATCCTCCCCTACCCGGGTGGCCTCAAAGACAAAGGAGCCGGATTTATTGATTGTTGCAGCGATGACCGTGTCGCCCGGGCTTTTGTCCACGGGAATGCTTTCGCCGGTCAGTGCGGATTCATCCACAGCGGAGGCACCTTCCAGAATGGTGCCGTCCACAGGGATGCTTTCGCCGGGGCGCACACGAATCCGGTCGCCGGTGCGGACTTCTTCAATGCCGACGGTTTGTTCCTGGCCGTTGCGGATGACATTGGCTGTTTTGGGGGCCAGGTCCATGAGCTTTTCGATGGCCTCCGAAGTTTTGCCCTTGGAGCGGGTTTCCAGGAATTTCCCCACCGTGATCAGCGTCAGAATCATGCCCGCGGATTCAAAATAAAGGCTCATGTGATACTGGGCAATGAGCGCTGCATCGTTGTGCCCGAAGCCATAGGCCAGCTGATAGATGACAAAAATACTGTAGGCCACGGCCGCGGCGGAGCCCAGCGCCACCAGGGAATCCATATTGGGGGCGCGGTGCCAGAGGGCCTTGAAGCCGACCTTATAATATTTGCTGTTGATGATTAAAATAGGGATAGTCAGCAGCAGCTGGGTCAAGGCGAAGGAGAGCAGATTTTCGGTGCCCGTCAAAAAGGCGGGCAGGGGCAGGCCAAGCATGTGTCCCATGGAAATGTAAAACAGGGGGATCAGAAATACAAAGGACCAGATGAGACGGTGCTTCAGGGCGTTCAGTTCTTCCAGGGACTGCCGGCGCGGTGACGCGGCAGCTTCCCGTGTTTCCGGATTCCTGCTTGCGGGACATGCGCCGTAGCCTGCGTTGGCGACGGCAGTTTCAATGGCTGCGGCGTTCAGAATTTTTTCGTCGTATGTTACCTGCATGCTGTTGGTCATCAGGCTGACGGCCACATCCTGTACGCCGTTGAGCTTTTTGACCGCTTTTTCTACATGGGCCACACAGGCGCCGCAAGTCATACCGGTCACGTCAAATTTTTGTTTCATGTATTTCACCAGATTTCATTAGAAAAATAACCGGTGCACAGATACCCCTCTGGGGAGGGGTGTCATTGCACCGATTATTATAACTGCATTTGTGCAAAAGTCAAGAAAAAATTCAACGCTTGTCGCCGGGCTTGAACAACAGGGCGGCCAAAAAGGAAAACAGAATGGCGGCGGTAATGCCGCCGGCCGCAGCGCGCAGGCCGCCGGTGAGCACGCCGATCCAGCCGTCCTCCAGCACGGCGGCGTGAACGCCCTTGGCCAGGTTATAGCCGAAGCCGGTCAGCGGGACTGTGGCGCCGGCGCCGCCCCAGCGCACCAGCGGTTCATACCAGCCCAGCGCCCCCAGGAGCACGCCTGCGGTGACATAGCCGATGAGAATCCGCGCCGGGGTTAAATTGGTTTTGTCGATTAAAATTTGCCCGATGGCGCAGAGAATCCCGCCGCACAAAAAGGCGTTCAGATATTCCATGGAATCACTCCTTGTCGTTGGAAATGCAGAGGGCATAGCAGATACCGGGGATACTCTCCCCCTGAAAACTGGAGGTGGGGGAAAGCAGTGCGCCGGTAGGGGCGAAAAGGATCCGGTTCCACTGTTTTTTGCGGAGCATGGAAAGAATATAGCCGTTCAGGACAGCCGCACTGCAGCCACAGCCGGAGCCGCCGCAGTGCATGTCCTGACGCTGCAAATCGTAGAGCAGCAGACCACAGTCGCTGTGGTTTGCGTGCAGTTCCAAGCCATCCTGCCGAGCCAGATCCAGCAGAATCTGACTGCCCAGTTTGCCCAGATCTCCGGTGATGATGCGGTCAAAGTCCCCGGGGACATACCCTGTGTCCTGGAAAAAAGCGCTCAGGGTATCGAGGGCGGCGGGCGCCATGGCTGCGCCCATGTTGTTGGCATCGGTGATGCCTTTGTCTACGATGCGCCCACGCGTCACATAAGTGATATAAGGCCCGGGGCCTTCCTGTCCCAGAATGGTGCAGCCGGAGGCTGTGGCAGTCCATTGTGCTGTGGGAGAGCGCTGGCTGCCGTAAGGCAGGGGCATGCGGTATTGCCGCTCTGCCGTGCAGAAGTGGGAGGAAGTGATGGCGGCAGCTGTTTCCAGATAGCCGGCGGCGATCAGCAAAGCAGCCAAAGAGAGTCCCTCACCCATTGTGGAACAGGCGCCGTACAGGCCATAATAGGGCGTGGAAAAATTCCGCATGGCAAAGCCTGTGCCGATGCATTGGTTCAAGAGATCCCCGCCAAAAATGCAGTCAAGGTCTGTACTTTTCAATGCCGCTTTTTGCAGTGCGGTGATCAGAGCAAATTTCTGCATGGCGGATTCTGCTTTTTCATAGGTAGATTCTCCGAAAAATGAATTTTGCTCCAAGTGGTCAAAATATGCGGACAGCGGGCCGTCTGCCTCATATTTCCCGCCAATATTGGCAAAAGACAATACGCTGGGCGCGGGATTCAAATGGATGGTTTGTCCCCGAGACATATAGCACCTCCTGACAGTCGACTGCTGCGCTGCGTTTCAGATATGGTTTCGCCTTTTGTGTAAGCAGAAATCTGCATGAAGAAATAAGCGGAAGCGAGTAAATTCAGTATGCCCGTCAACGACAAAAATAACCGGAATGTTCATAGAAAGAAAAGCAGTTCATCATTTGAAATGTACTTTGTGAAATTTTTAACATATTTTGGGTAAAATTTGTGAAAATTCTGTCAAGAGGGTGATTTGTAGGGGTGATTGGCTTGACTTTCTGAGTACTTGCGATAAAATAAAGCGTATACGGCAAGCGATACTGACAGAATTATTCAAGAAAGACATAATACTTCAAAAAAGCTGCTGCAAAAAAACGAAAATATACCGGGATTACCATTCAAATCAGTTATGGAATTGCAAGATTTCCGAATCTGTTTGTGCTATCTTAAAAAGAAGCTTGCGGCGCTGGGGGGAGGCTTCCCGCCAGAGAACAGGCGGTTTTCGGTGTATTTTCAGAAGGAGGTGAGAGTACGTGGGGAATATATCAGAGTCGATTGCACATCATCTCGAATATATGACGGGTGCAATTCAAATTGGGGGATTTACAATTCCTCGGGGCGTTTATACCACATGGGGCATTATGCTGGTGCTGGTCTTGCTGTCCATCTGGTTTACCAGGAAAATGGAAGTGGTGCCAAAACGGAAACGGCAGGTGGTTATTGAGGGCTTCATCGGAATGTTGTATAACCTTTTCTACAATATTTTAGGTGAACATGGCAAACAGTATATTCCGTATTTGCTGACAGTGATTCTTTATCTGGGCCTTGCAAATATGGTTGGTTTGTTTGGGTTTGTGCCGCCTACCAAAGATTTGAATGTCACAATTGCGCTGGCGCTGATGAGCATTCTTTTGGTGCAGTATGCTGCCATTCGAAAAAGAGGCGTCGGCGGCTGGCTGAAGCATTTTGCAGAGCCTATGCCGGCGATGACACCGCTGAATCTGATGGAACTTGTGGTGCGGCCGCTGTCTCTTTGCATGCGACTGTTCGGCAATATTTTGGGCGCCTTTATCATCATGGAGCTGCTCAAGATGGTGATTCCAGCGGTGGTGCCGCTGATTGCAAGCATGTATTTCGATGTGTTTGATGCATTCCTGCAGGCTTATGTTTTTGTATTCCTGACGTCACTGTATATTCAGGAAGCTGTAGAATAAGCTATCAGGAACCGTGTTAGACCCCTAAATTAAAAATTAAAACAACTATCAGGAGGTACATTATTATGATCGCTATTGGTGCAGGTATCGCCGCATTGACCGGCGCAGGTGCCGGTATTGGTATCGGTATTGCCACTTCCAGAGCTTGCGAGGCTGTGGCCCGCCAGCCTGAAATGTCCGGTAAAATCACATCTACCTTGATTTTGGGCTGCGCACTGGCAGAGTCCACCGCAATTTATGGCCTGGTCATCAGCTTGATGATCATCATCATGATGTGATTGCCCTCCATAAAAAGGAGCGTAAAACAATTACATAACTTTTGATTGGAGGCAATACGATGGTACATGTTGATATGAATATCGTTTGGACCATTGTCAATCTGCTCATCCTGTTTGTTTTGCTGCGCATTTTCCTGTTCAAGCCGGTGCTCGGTATGATTGAAAAGCGCAAAAACCTGATTCAGAATACACTCAATGAAGCGGATCAGAAAAACGCTGATGCGACGAGTCTGAAACAGAAATACGAATCTTCTCTGAAGGACGCAAAGCAGGAATCTTTCCAGATTGTGTCTGAAGCGAAGGATCGCGCACAGGTACAGTACAATCAGATCATTGACAAGGCGAATGAAGATGCATCGCAGATTGTCAAGCAAGCCAATGCTGCTGCCGAAGCCGACCGCGAAAAAATCCTGAAGGATGCGCAGGCCGAACTGGCAGAGGTAGCTTTGGCGGCTGCATCCAAGCTTCTGGGAACCACTGTCGACGCAAAAGCCAATAAGGAAATGCTCGACGCGTTTTTGGCGGAAGCGGGGGATGCGAAATGACGGTTGTTGCAGATAATTATGCAAAGGTCCTGATGGATATGGACATTGCCGGCGAAGACATCGAAACAATGCGTGCGCTGCTGGAAGATCAGCGGGTTTTTGAGGCTCTTGGCAACCCGTTTATTGATCGGCACAGCAAAAATCGTGTTATCGACCAGCTGTTTCCGGCGGCGGTGTGCAATTTTGTCAAGGTCATGAGCGACAACGGAGACATCGCCCTGGTGGACGAAATGTTTCAGGCATACGATCAGTTGATGCTGAACCGCAAAAATATGGTTCAGGCAACCTTTACGTATGTGACAAAACCCGATGACGCGCAGGTGGAAAAGCTGAAGCAGCTGATTTGCAGACAATATGGCAAAGACGGCGTTGAACTGACGCTGCAGGAGGATCCTTCTCTGGTGGGCGGGTTTATCCTCGCTGTGGGCGACAGTGTGCTGGATAAAAGCATTCGCACAGCCATTCTCAAAATGCAGCGTCATTTTGCAGTGAGGTGAAAGAATGAGCAATGTCGATTCGCAGAAAATTATTTCTGTATTGAAAAGTGAAATCGAGAATTACGACAACACTGCAAAGACCGAAGAGGTGGGCAGAATTCTGTCCATCGGCGATGGTATTGCAACCATCTACGGTTTGCAGCATGCCAAATACGGCGAACTTCTCGAGTTTGAAAACGGAACCCAGGGCATGGTGCTGAGCCTGGAGCAAAAAACAGTCGGCTGCGTTCTGTTTGGTTCGCAGGAGGGGCTGACAGAAGGCTCCGGCGTCAAATGCACGGGCAAGGATGCTGGTGTTGCCGTGGGCGAAAAGATGATTGGCCGCGTGGTGGACGCGCTGGGTCAGCCCATTGATGGAAAGGGTGCCATCGAAGCGGACGATTACCGCCCTGTGGAATACAAGGCGCCCGGTGTTATTACCAGAAAGGAAGTCAGTGTCCCGCTGATGACCGGTACGCTGGCAATCGATTCCATGTTCCCCATTGGCCGGGGTCAGCGTGAGCTGATCATCGGCGACCGTCAGACTGGTAAAACGGCTCTGGCTGTTGATACTATTTTGAATCAGAAGGGCGAAGATGTAATCTGCATTTATGTGGCCATTGGTCAGAAGGCATCCACCATTGCGAAAATTGTGAGCACTCTGACCAAATACGGCGCCATGGAGTATTCCATTGTCGTCTCTGCAACGGCTTCCGACTCTGCGCCGCTGCAGTATATTGCGCCTTATACAGGCGCCGCCATCGGTGAGCATTTTATGGACCAGGGCAAAGATGTCCTGATTGTCTATGACGATTTGTCCAAGCAGGCCCAGGCTTATCGTGCCATTTCCCTGTTGCTGCACCGCCCGCCCGGGCGTGAAGCCTATCCCGGCGACGTGTTCTATCTGCACTCCAGACTGCTGGAGCGTGCATGCCGCCGCGACGAAGCCTATGGCGGCGGCTCTATGACGGCGCTGCCGATCATTGAGACCCAGGCCGGCGACGTTTCCGCTTATATCCCTACGAACGTCATCTCCATCACGGATGGCCAGATTTTCCTGGAGACGGATTTGTTCCACTCCGGTATCCGTCCGGCTGTCAATGTCGGCTTGTCTGTTTCCCGCGTGGGTGGTAAAGCACAGACCAAGGCGATGAAGGCTGTTTCCGGTACTATGCGTGTGGATATGGCGCAGTATCGTGAAATGGAGTCTTTCTCCCAGTTTGCATCCGATTTGGATGATGCCACAAAGAATATGCTGGCATATGGTCAGTCCCTGGTGGAACTGCTTAAGCAGCCGCTGTATAACCCCATGCCCCTGCACAAACAGGTGATTTTGCTGTGCGCTGCGTCCAACCAGCTGATGGTGGGCGTAAAGGATATGGAGGCATTTAAGACAGGCGTTGTGGAATATATCGCCACTACTTATCCGGACATCATCAAGGAAATCGATACAGAAAAGAAGATGACCGACGACCTGAAAGAGCGGATTCTTGCGGCGGTGAAAGAATACAAGAGCAGGTGATTTCATGGAGAGCATGAGAGATATCCGTACGCGGAAAGCCAGCGTACAGAAGACAATGAAGATCACCAAAGCGATGTATCTGATGTCTTCTGCCAAGCTGAAAAAGGCCCGCGCCCGGCTGGATGCGACAGCACCATACTTTTTGAAGCTCCAGGAAACCATTGCGGATATTCTGTATCACTCCCCGGACATTGAAAGCCGTTATTTTGTCGAGGAGGTTGCCGAACCCGCAAAGGAAGATGGCAAGAAGCGCGGCTATATTGTCATCACGTCCGATAAAGGGCTGGCGGGCGCGTATAACCACAATATTGTTAAGCTGGCAACAGGCGAGATGAAAAAAGGCAGCGACAACATGATTTTCTCCATCGGGTTTAATGGCCGGCGCTATTTCCAGAAATACGCGGAATACGGCGCTGTGGATGAGGAGTTTTCCTATGCCGCGCTGGAGCCTGCAAGATGGCGGGCAAGAGACTTGATGGAGCATGTGCTGGAACTGTATAATAGTGGCCAGTTGGATGAAGTTTACATTATTTACACAAAGATGCGCAACGCGATCAGCATGGATGCGGAAATGCTCCGCGTCCTGCCTCTGACCAAGCATATGTTCAATTATGAGGAAGATGCGATTGACTATATCAACACCTATCTTCCTACGCCGGAGGATGTTCTGGAACAGGTGGTACCTAACTATGTGAAGGGCTTGGTATATGGTGCAATGGTAGAGGCCTTTGCTTCGGAGCAGAACGCCCGCATGACGGCGATGGACAATGCAACGAGCAACGCAGAAGAGATTATCAAGGATCTGACCCTTCTGTATAACCGTGTCAGACAGGCAGCCATTACGACGGAACTGAACGAAGTTGTCAGCGGCGCCGCTGCGCAGGAATAATTGGAGGTACGAATGGAAAAGGGAAAAATCGCACAGGTCATGGGACCTG
>CAJFVV010000065.1 GCA_904420565.1 Candidatus Pseudoscillospira faecavium | reverse complement strand
GGTTACGTTGTTTAATTTACAAGGTACACGCCGCCGCCCTCGCGGACAGCTTATTTAGATTACCACATCTCTCGAGCTTTGTCAAGTGCTTTTTTCATACTTTTCAAAACTTTTTTGATGCAGTTTTGAGCCTCGAATTCATATTCCATTGGCGCGCCAGGCGTTCTCCCGATCATGGTGACGCATGCAGGCTTCGCCATATTTGGTTGAATTTGGGCTGCTCTCGAAGAGAGCTTGTATAGAATACCAGAGGCCAAGCAAAATGTCAAGCCCTTTTTTACTTTTTTAGTATATCCAAAAACAGATTTTCTTAGACAGATTTTTTCCTACATGATATAATACTTTACAAAAGAAACAACCCCTATATATAGGAGCCGATTTAGATGATTCTACAGAACCTGACAGCTACCTTCGGCTGTTTGAACAACGCCTCCCTCTCATTGGACGCAGGGCTGAATGTGATTCAGGCACCAAACGAGTCCGGAAAATCCACCTGGCTCGCTTTTCTGCGCACCATGCTCTACGGCTTTCCCACCCGGGAACGCGGGGCATTGGCGGATAAAAACCGCTATGCCCCCTGGAACGGCGCCGCTATGTCCGGCCGCATCGTTTTGACGGATGCAGGCCAATCTTTGGTGCTGACACGCACCACTGCGCATGGCAGCACCCCTATGGGCCACTTTGCCGCACTGTACAGCGGCACCGCAACACCAGTGGCCGGTATGACGGGCCAAAATGCCGGCGAGCTGCTCACCGGCGTGCCCCGGCCTGTTTTTGAGCGCAGCGCCTTTATCCGCCAGGGCGCTTTGGCCATTGACCAGGACGCCGAGCTGGAGCGCCGCATTGCATCGCTTCTCTCCTCCGGGGAGGAGGATACCTCTTATATAGAAACAGAAAAGCGTCTGCGCGCCGCCCTCAATCAGCGCCGCCACAACAAAACCGGTTTCTTGCCCCGCGCTGAGGCGGAGATTGCTGTCCTGCAGGGCAAGTTGGCGCGGCTGCGGACACTGCGCCAGCAGATTGACGAAGCAAATGCCGCACTGCAGGAGGCCGCAGCCGCCAGGCAGGATATTACAGAAAAGCTTTCCCGCCACGACCGGATTGCGCAAGGCGATGCCGCTCAGGCGCTTCGCTCTGCCCGCGCAGCACTGGCCCAGACAGAGGAAAGCATCCGGCAGCTCCGTGCATCGATGGAGGCAGCGCATATCCCCCCGGCAGAGCAGTTGATGCAAATTAAATTCAACGCCGCCAACCTGCTGACCACTCAGGTTTCCATGAACCATGTGCAGGCCCAGGCCGAGGAGGCAAAAAAGCAGTCTGCTGCAGCCAAAGCCGCCGCCGATGCCTTCCCCTTCGCCCCCGCGCCGCCGGAAGCGGCGGCCGAGTCCGTGCGCAACACTCTGGAACGCTACAACGCGCTGATGCAGCGATCTGTACCATCCCTCCCTGTGAGCGCCGTCTTGACCCTGCTGGCCGCAGGCATCCTGGCCGGTGCGGCTTATGGGCTGCAGCAAAGTTACTGGATTGTCTGTGCAGCAGCCGCCGTGCCGCTGCTGTGCGCCGCACTGCGCAGCCGCAGCCGGAAACACGCCCGGGCAGAAGCCCAAGCGCTGCTGTCCCCCTACGGGGCAGCAGCGCCGGAGGAAATCGATCCCATGCTGGTACAGTACCACAAAGCGTATCAGCATTGGATGGCACAGAAAGATGCCGAAGCACAGATCAATGCATCCTGGCAGAATTTTTACCAGACTTACAAACGGCTTTCCGAAGAAATTCTCTCAGAAACCAGCACTTTTTGCCCGGATCTGGAAAATGTGCACGATATTTCTCCGCTGCTGGAGCAGGGCCTGCGGCAGTGGAAACAGCTCCAAACCCTGGAAACCCGGGCCGGTCAGCTGCGGGCGCGCTGCGAAGCGCTGCAGGACGGAGCAGCGGCGGAAGCACCTCCGCCGGAAGATCCCCCATTGCAGCAGCCGGCAGAAAGCCGCGAAGCATTGCAGGCCCAGCTGTCCGAAAACGAGCAGCTGCAAAAGGCCCTGCACAGCCGCATGGACCAGGCTGCCGGGGAAATGGCCGCCATCGGAGATTTCATCACCATAAGTGCGCAGCTCGAAGCGCTGGAGACCAGCCGCGACCAGGCGCAGGAGGAATATGATGCCATCGCTCTGGCACTGGAAGCACTGAGCAGCGCCAACGATACGCTGCAGCAGCGCTTCTCCCCCGCCCTGGGACGGCGCGCCGGAGAAATTTTCGAAGCACTCAGCGGCGGGCGCTACCATCACATTTTGTTGGATCAATCCCTGCAGGCCGCCGCCGAAGGTCCGGACGCCATAGCCCGCAGCGCGGCGCTGCTCAGCCAGGGCGCCAGAGACCAGCTGTATCTCGCTGTGCGGCTGGCCATCTGCGAGCTGGTGCTGCCTGCCGCCAAGCAGGTTCCGCTGATTCTGGATGACGCTTTGGCCAACTTTGACGACCAGCGCTGCGCCGCCGCGCTGGATTGGCTGCTCCAAGCATCCAGGGAGCGCCAAATCCTTTTGTTTACCTGCCAAAACCGGGAAGCTGTCTATTTACAAAACCGGGAAAATGTGCATATAATATCTTTACGCGAACACGACTGGCACTGAGCGAATTATGGGCGCTCCGTGTTGAAGAATGAAAGGAATGCCGCCGTGAGCGGCATAAGGAGGGTTTTTACATGAGCGAATGCAATCACGATTGCAGCAGCTGCGGAGAAAACTGCGAAGAGCGCAAACCCGGCAGCCTGCTGGCCAAGCTGCACGAAGGCAGCAGCGTGAAAAAAGTGATCGGCGTGGTATCCGGCAAGGGCGGTGTGGGCAAATCCATGGTCACCTCGCAGCTGGCAGTGACCATGCAGCGCCGCGGTTTCCGCACCGCAATTCTGGACGCAGATATCACAGGCCCGTCCATCCCCAAAGCTTTCGGCCTGAAGGGCCATGCCGACAGCGACGGCAACGTGCTCTTCCCCGTGAAAAGCAGCAGCGGCATTCAGATTATGTCCATCAACCTGTTGCTGGAAAATGAAGAGGATCCTGTTCTGTGGCGCGGCCCCATCATCGGCAGCGTGGTCACCCAGTTCTGGACCGATGTGCTGTGGGACAATGTGGACTATATGTTTGTGGATATGCCCCCCGGCACCGGTGATGTGGCGCTGAGCACGTTCCAGTCTTTCCCCGTGGACGGGGTGGTCATTGTCGCCTCCCCCCAGGAGCTGGTGGGCATGGTGGTGGAAAAAGCCGTGCGCATGGCCGAAATGATGGATGTGCCGATTCTCGGCATCGTGGAGAATATGAGCTATATCGTCTGCCCCGACTGCGGCAAGAAAATCGCCCTGTTCGGCGAGGGCCGCAGCCAGGAAGCCGCCGACCGCCACGGTCTGGATTTGCTGGCAGAAATGCCCATCGATCCGAAGCTGGCTTCCCTGGTGGATGCCGGCAAAATCGAGGAATTTGAAGGCGATTGGCTGAAAAACGTAGCCGACGCCGTGGAAAAATTGCCCAATAAGGTTTTTGAAGGGGCATAATCAGAAAAACAGAAAAGCCGCTGAAGCAATTGCTTCAGCGGCTTTTTTCGCTTTTGCGCACTCACATTCCAAAATACAGGCAAAGCAATCCTTGCAAGAGGCTGCGTTTTCAGCGCACAGTGTAAGTATATTCCTGACCATCCAATGCAATCACCACGCTGAGGGGCGCTTCCGTATTGGTCATCACTTCCTCCGGCACATCGAAGCAGGAGCGGATCTCATAGGTGCCGCTCAAAGGCTCCACATCATAATAGGTCTGCCCCTGGAAGGTGCCATCCTCCCCGCGCAGTTCAAAATCGCTGTTGATATAAGGATGCTCCTCATAGAGATAGCCGTCGTTATAATCAATGGACATCTGCTGGTTATACGTTGTGGCTTCCTTTCCTGTGTAGGTCAAGTCATAGGCCACCACCACATAGGCGCGCCCCTCTTCGGCCACATAGGCCTTTTCCGTGGTTGAACCGTCCAGCAGATAAATCTCCGTGTCAAAATCGCCGTCCACCAGCAGATAATCATCGGAATCCAAAGTCGTTTCCAGGTTTGTGCCGCACACCACGTCCGTCACCGTCAGCTCCCAGTTTTCACTGGTGACGGTATCGCCGACCTGATAGGTCTGCCCTGCGCCGCCGTTTCCACCATTGCCGCAGGCCGCCAGGGAAAGCGCCAAAAGGGCCGCCGGCAGGCATATGCTCCATCGCTTCATTTCAATCCCTTCCTTTTCAATAAAGTATTACAATTTAATATTATATATGATATCTAATTGTAATATACTTAGATATTTCTTGTCAATCTATAATTTACATAGATTGCGAGGTGCAGCAAAATGAAAAACGAACCCCTGAAAATCAAGCGGCGGGGCGAGGACGGCAATCGCGTGATCACCGTCCGCATCCGGGAAGATACCTTGGCCGCATTGGATAAAATCGCAGCGGAAAGCAACTATTCCCGCAATGAACTCATCAATATCATTCTGCGCCACGGTGTGGAAAATATCGAAATCGAATAACTTCAGCAGCGCAGCAAAAGCCCTGTGCTTTCAGAAGAAAGCACAGGGCTTTTTACGGCCGTACAGCGCGTTTTCGCGGCAGCTTCTGGCAAAACAGTCCGTGGCGGTTGCAATACCAATACAGCATTCCGCCGCCTCTGGCGGCAAAGCGGGCCTGGGCGCCGCCCTCGGGATAAAGCTTGACCAGTTCAAAACGGTCTGACCCGGCGCAGGCAAAAAAGGAAATAAAATGTTCCTTTGTCATGGGATGCTCCAGCGTCACGTAAAATTCATCCTCCACCGCTTCGCAGTGCAGGGCGTGTGACGCGTCCGCTTCCTCCGCCTCCAGCGGCGGCAGCTCAACGCCGCAGCAGGAAATATGGGCCGCGCCCGCCGCATGGAGCACATTGCCGCACACCGGACAGACATACAGCACGGTGCGCAGCAGATTGCCCGCGCGGTTGGCATTGATCACCTCTTCACCGGAGAGCAGTTCCGGTACGGAAACCTGCAGCACCCGGGCCAGCGGTTCCAGCAGCGTGATGTCCGGCAAGCCCCGGGCCGTCTCCCATTTGGAAACTGTTTTGTCACTGACAGACAGCGCGGCAGCCAGCTGCGCCTGGGTGAGCCGGCGTTTTTCCCGCAGCCGCCGGATGGCGCTGCCCGTCACATAATGGTCTGGCATCGGTTTCGCGCCTCCTTTCGCCCTTCAGCATAGCATCTGCCCGCGCTTTGCGCAACCTGCGCAGCGTAGAGTACGGCCCGGGACATCGGACCCGGCCGTTTTTCTGTCTGTTCAGAATGCCCTGCGCATCTGATGCCACACAACGCCGCCGTGGGCGGACTGGGACACCCCCTCATCCACAAAACCGAATTTCGCATAATAGGGCACCAGTTTTTCCTTGCAGGTGAGCACCACACCCCGGCGCCCCTGTTCCTGCGCCGCCGCGCACAGTGCCTCAATCAGCCGCCCGGCACAGCCCCGGCGCCGGTACTCCGGCAGGGTATTCAGCCCGAAGATCATCTGCCAGGCCCCCCGCTCGTCGTGCAACGATGCATCGGCATACATTTCATCCCGCAGATCCTGTTCATCCGTGGTCATCCCATCGATAAAAGCCACCGGCCGCGCGCCGTCCCACAGCACATAAAAGTGATTCGCATAAACGTTCAGCCGCGCGGCAATCTCCGCCGCCGTGGCCGCCTCCGCCGCGGGAAAACAGGCCGCCTCAATCTCCGCCAGCGCCGCCGCGTCCTCCATCTGTCCTGTGCATATTTTCATAAAATTTATTCCTCTTTTTTCTAAATGCTATTGACAAACCATCTACAGATAAGTTTCTAACTGGCAACTTAAAATTTCAACTCAGCCATTAATTTTTCCTTAATAAGCGCTTCTCGAGCTGCCAAAAATTCCAAAAAATTATCCATAGTAGGCGGTATATCCGGGATGAGCTGCCGCTGCCGATAGTCTGATAGCGCATCTTTATCCTGATAAGTTTCCGTTAACCATTGCGCAAAAGGTTTGTTTTTTTTCTCAATATTCGGAATACCCTCTAATAGTTGAAGATTTCCAATGTAATTTACACGTTCTAAATACTTATCTATATATTCTTCAGGCACGCCGAATGCATGTAATTTTTTCTGCGTAAATAAACTTTTGGGATAAATATGGTCAATATGAAAGTTATTTTTCAAATCTGCCCAAGGATACAAAAGTGATAAAAGAATCATTAAATCCCCTTGGCCATACTTTGTAAAAAGCATGTCATCAATTTCATCCTCTGAAAACACAAGGTTCCTGTTACCACTGCGAAAACGTTGCGCTATCATTTCCAACGGAAACTCTTCATGGTGTGTCTGAAGAATTTCTCGTATAGGTCTCAAGACTCCATCGGGCGCAAAACTAAACACCCGTTTCAGCAATGTAGCTACAAGCCATTTTTTCACAAGAGCCCGGTCTCGTGCTGTATGCGTAGACGTCACATATTGCGCAGGCGCGCCAATGCTATGTAAATAATATGCAATCGGAATTACAACATTGTTGGATGTAAGGTTTTCCATGCTGAATCCAAAGGAAGCAATCAGCTGCACCGCAGTTCGTATTGCACTGGTAATTTCCTCCCATCGATCCTCAATGATCAACATATTCGTTTTATTGAAATTATCAACCTTAAAAGAAATATCAGAAAAATCGCAGAGTACCAAACACGCTTTCAGTACCAAATCTTTTGACAGACGGAATCCATTTCCAATATCATTGATTTCATCAACAAATTGATTAATTTCCTCCCTTGCGTCGTGTTTTTCCCATTGAGCTGTAGCAAAGGACAACAATAAATCAGAATAGCTTAATGTGGTTCCACCGCTGTTCACACGGATAAAAATATTTAAAACTTTATCTAACTCTGTACTCTCTTCCAAATAGTAGCTAATCGTAGGCGTCACATGGATAATATTAAACAATTTTATCAATGTTCGGTTAGCAAACTTCACGCGTTCCTTGTCTTCTTGTTTTTGAACAATATTCAAATCATTGTCCGTCAAATATTCCGTCACTTCAAATTGCTCTTTGATATTCAAAATATTGCCAACAGGAAACCAAAAGTGTTCCTCATCCCGCTTATTCGCCTCTTCTTCCGTCAAAAAACGAAAATCATATTTTAGATCTGCAGTATCAGCAGGCCGCAATAAATTGACATATAATTTTCTCTTGGGATACGCCGCGGGATTGTCTCTCCTTTTATAAGAAAGTTTATACGCATAAGAACCCTTCAGCGCAATATACAGCGAAGTAAGGCGTTGTTGCCCATCGAGTACAGCCATAATATCTCCAGCGCCGTTCATATTTGCCTTTTGATTGTGTCGGTGATCTTTCTGATGATACTCCCGTAAAAACTCGTAAAATTTAAATTCATTTGTTTTTTCTTTTGGCACTTTCCAAAACAGGAATGAGCCGATGGGATAATCCCGCATCAGACTGTCAAACAATTTTTCGATTTGATCAGTTC
This sequence comes from Candidatus Pseudoscillospira faecavium, assembly GCA_904420565.1. GTDB lineage: Bacteria > Bacillota > Clostridia > Oscillospirales > Oscillospiraceae > Pseudoscillospira > Pseudoscillospira faecavium. Next base: position 10,781 of record CAJFVV010000065.1, on the reverse strand, counting down.
CCCAAACAAATTCCCGTTGAATGGACGGCAACAAATATCGTTTGCTGTCGATTTCCTGAATCACATTATTAATTGTCAATGCCGTTTGATAAGCCATAAACTTTCCCCCTCCTTTGTATTTTGTAGTGTATCATAATTTCTGCAAACAACGCAATATCGCAGTTCAGATAGTATGTATATCTACATATTTACAGCTACTCTGTAGAAAAAAGAGGACGCGCTGCGTCCTCTTTTTTCACTGTTTTATCCGCTGGACAGCAGGGTGCCCAGCACCAGAAATGCCACGGTGAGCAGGAAAAAAATCGCCAGCAGTTTCCAGATATACCGTAGCCAGCAGTCATAGGGAATGCGGCCGAACACCAGCGCGCCCATCACCACGGCGGAGGTGGGCGTCACAAGATTCACCAGGCCCGAGGCGGACTGAAACGCCGTGATAATCAAATCGCTTCCCACATTGGCAAATTGTCCCAGGGGCGCCATGATGGGAATGGACAGCGTTGCCAGGCCGGAGGTGGACGGAATCAGAATCGACAGGGGCAAATACAGCAAAAACGTCAGCAGGATAAAGGCGATGCTGCCTGTACCCGTGAGCAGTTTTTCTCCCCAGTAGAGCACAGTGTCCGTAATCAGCCCCTCATTCATCAGCGTAGTGATGCCGCGGCTCATGCCGATGATAAAGGCCACGCTCAAAAGATCCGCCGCGCCGTGGGTAAAGCACTGGGCCACCTTCGCCTCGCCCAGGCCGTAGAGCAGGCCGATCAGCAGCCCGCCGGCCAGAAACAGCGCCCCCAGCTCCGGGAACCACCAGCCCAGAGTGGGTAAAACCGTGATACCCATATCCGCAAAGGGAATCACGCTGTAAATCATCACAAGAAACACCGCCGCAAACAGCACCAGCACCAGCTTCTGCCGCCCGCTCAGCGGCTCCGCCTCATCCATATTCGGAATCTCATGGGCCGGCCAGCGGTTGTGGTCCATGATGGATTTCTCCGGGTCCGCCTTCACCCGGGCTGCATAGCGCATGACAAACCAGATTGCCACCGCTTCATAGACCACCAGCATCGCCAGGCGGAGCACCATGCCCTGCCCCAGGGAAATGCCCGCAAAGCCCGCGGCAATTCCCGTGGCAAAGGGGTTCACTGTGGAACACAGCACGCCCGCGCCGGCGCCCAGCAGGATCACGGAAATGCTCACAATGGCATCATATCCCGCCGCCAGAAATACCGGCAGCAAAATGGGATAAAAGGCCATGGTCTCCTCCCACATGCCAAAGGTGGTGCCGCCGATGCCGAAGAGCGTCATCAAAATGGGAATCATCCATTTCTCCCGTCCCCGCATGCGGCGCACCACGGCGGCCACACCGTTGTTGATGGCGCCGGTCTCCATCACAACGCCCAGAAAGCCGCCCACCATCAAAATGAACAGCTCCACATCCACCGCGTCAAAAAAGCCCTTGAGCGGAGAGAGCAGAATCTCTCCGATTCCCTGGGGATTGGCTTCCACGCTGTGGTAACTGCCCGCCACGGGCAAGCCGTCCACATAGTCATACTGTCCTGTGGGCACCAGCCAGGTGGCGATGGCCACCGCCACAATCAGTCCCGCCAAAATGGCATAGGCCGTGGGCATTTTAAATCGTTTCATTCTTTTCTCACCCCTTCCGGGTTTGTTCTCAAAAAGCAGTTCCCTCCCGCACAGAAGCGTACTCCATTACAAAATCCGTCTCATCTTTCCCAAAAAGCAAGGACAAATTCCAATCCGTACGCAGCAGGGCTCCGCCGTCTGCGGCCGCAGCCGTTTTCACTGTGCAAAAGTGCAGGACGGAATTTAAAAGAGGGATCTCCCCCCTTTATCTCCCCAGCGTCGCCACCAGCACCGCTTTGATGGAATGCATGCGGTTCTCCGCCTCGTCAAACACCACGCTGTGGGGGCCGCGGAACACCTCGTCCGTCACCTCGCGGATATCAACGCCCTTGTCGCTCCACTCCTTGGCCAGCTTTGTGTTCAAATCATGGAAAGACGGCAGGCAGTGCATGAACAGCACTTTGGCATTGCCTGTTTTCTGCAGCATTTCATCGGTCACACGGTAGGGGGAAAGCAGCTGCGCCCGCTCCGGGATCAGCGCTTCCTCGCCCATGGACGCCCAGATGTCGCAGTAAATGACATCCGCTCCCTTCAGGCAGGCTTCATCATCCGTGATCTCAATGGTCGCCCCGGTGCGCCGGGCCACCTCCTGCACCTTCTGCAGCACATGTTTGTCCGCTTCCAGGGAGGCGGGGCCGTAGCCTACAAAGTGCATGCCCATCTTTGCGCAGCCGTACATCCAGGCATAGCACATGTTATTGCGGATATCCCCGGGAAACACCACCTTCACATCCTTCAAAGGCTTGGCGCAGTGCTCCTCGATGGTCATCATATCCGCCAGAATCTGGGTGGGGTGATCCACATCGGTCAGGCCGTTGTATACCGGGACACCGGAATACTTCGCCAGCAGCTCCACGTTCTCCTGGGCATATCCGCGGTACTCGATGCCGTCGAAAAAACGGCCCAGCACCTTGGCGCTGTCCTCCAGGGATTCCTTTTTCCCCATTTGCGAGGAATTGGCATCCAGATAGGTCACACTGCCCCCCTCCTGGGTCATCGCCGTTTCAAAGGCGCAGCGGGTGCGGGTGGAGGTCTTTTCAAACAGCAGCACAATGTGCTTGCCCTTGAGCGTCTCCCCGCAGATACCCGCGCGGCGTTTCGCCTTCAAATCGTGCCCCAGATCCAGCAGATACCGAATCTCCTCCGGCGTAAAATCCATCAGCGTCAAAAAACTTCTGCCTTTCAAATTCACTGCCATGTTCATACTCTCCTTGTATCTTGATTTTGATTGCGGCGGGAGCATCCTTTATGTGCTCCCAAAGGTTCTGTGTTGTTCGGCTCAGCCGCCCCGGGCAGCAGCGGCAAGGGGCTGCTGGGCAAATCGTTTAACAGATGCGGCGCTCCTCTTGCGGGGAAAGCGTTGGGTCTATCCCACCACGCTCTCCCCTTCCCTTATTTTTCCATTGTTTTCCGAGGACAAGCGCCCCGGAAAAATTCTTTGACCCGGCGCCCTTGGGGCGCGTCATCAGCGACCGGTGTCACGGGTGAGGGGGTATTTAAAGGGGAACAAGTTCCCCCTTTCGGGCTCAGTCCCGCACAAAGGGCATGCTCATGCACCGCGGACCGCCGCGGCCGCGGGAAAGCTCGCTGGAGGGGATGCAGTGAATGGTCACGCCGTGCTCCTCCAGCAGGCGGTTGGTCACATAGTTGCGCGAATAGACCACCACTTCGCCGGGGGCCACCGCCAGCGTGTTGCTGGCGTCGCTCCACTGTTCCCGGGCGGCGTCAATGGGATTCCCGCCGCCGCAGGGAATCAGCTCCACCTTGTCCAGCTTCAGATGGCGCTGCAGAATATCGGAAAGCCGCCCCTGCTCTTCGCGGATGCGGATTTTTCCGTTTTTCCCCAGCTCCAGCACGTAAACGTCCAGATCCCGCAGGATGGCCGGGTGCACCGTAAACACGCCCACATCCACCATGGTAAACACGGTGTCCAGATGCATCAGCGCCCGGGTTTTGGGAATATTGATGGCCAGCACCTTGCGGAATGTCGGGCTGTTGGAAAGCACCGTCTGGGCAAACTTGTCGATGGAGTCCTCTTCCGTGCGCTCGGAGATGCCGACGGCCAGCACCTCGGGGCTGAGCACCAGAATGTCGCCGCCCTCCAGGGAAGAGGTCTCCGCCCGGTCATACCATTTCGGCACAGTTTTATAGCGGGGATGGTGCTCAAAAATATATTTGCCGAACAGGGTTTCCCGGTTGCGCGTCTTCGTATGCATTTTATGAATGGCCACGCCGCCGCCCACCACGGCAAAGGGGTCGCGGGTAAAATAGAGATTCGGCATCGGGTCCACCAGGAAAGGATAGTCGGTCTCTCCAAAGGCCGTCATATCTGCCAGGCTGGTTTTTTCAAACTGCTGCAGCTCCGCCTTGCGCACGCCGGCTTCCATCTGCTCCACCATGGCGCGCGCCGGCAGGGAGAGGAAATACTCCGTCAGAATTTCCTGCAGCCGTCCACTGGCAATTTCCGCCTCGCTCAGATAATCCCGGACAAACTGCCGGCGCACTTCCTCGTCGGCCACAGCTTCCGCCGTCAAATCCGTCAGATACAGCACTTCCACGCCGCACTGGCGCAGGGTGTCGGCAAATTTGTCATGCTCTTCCTGGGCCAGCTTCAAATAGGGAATATCGTCAAACAGCAGCCGCTCAAGATAATCGGGCATCAGATTTTCCAGCTCCCGCCCGGGCCGGTGCAGCAAAACCTTGCGCAGCGGGGCAATTTCACAGGTGTTGTGCAGCGGCAAATTGGATTCCATGGGCAATCACTCCTTTTTTCCATGTCCTCTCTATGTTTTGCCGATTTGCGCCCATTATGCCCCGCAAATGCAAAAAATCGCCCCGCGCCGGCAGGCGCGAAGCGATTTCTTTTTTTATTTGATTTTTGAGCGCAGCGCACCACAGGAAAAGCACACTTCCGCCGCGGCGCCGAAAATTTCCGCCACAGCGCCGCGGTCCCGTACGCCCTGCAAAGCATATCCGCTGCCGCTGCCCTGACGTATCAAGCTGCCGTGCAGATCTTCCGCAGCAGCCGGCCCCACCAGGCTCAGCGCCATCAGCGCCGCCAGCAGAAACCCCGCCGCGCCCTTGATTTTTCGTTTCATAGTTGCTCCTTCTCTTTCTGATCCTGTTTTTGCGATGATAAAGTATAAAGCGCCCGGCTTTTATGCAATCGCAAAATCATAGGTTTCCGAAAAGGCCGTTTCCCCGCCAAAGAGCGACAGGGGCGTGGAAACGGTCACGGTGATTTCTCCCCGGTCAGCCTCCGCCGTCCGACGGGAAACATGGATTCCCTGCGCCATGGCCCAGCTCTGGCCCCGGCGGGGCCAATCCGGCCGCAGCTCCCAACGCGGCTGATGCTCCTGCGACAGCATGGATTTGCCCCGGTAGGCCCCGGGTGCAGTATACGTCCAGGAAAAGCCCGTAATATTCCCTGTGCTTTCCGTGCCGGCGCGGCCATCGGGCAGTATCGATTCGCCCAAGATCTCCTGCTGCTCCGGCACCTGCAGCGCTGTTGTCAGGCGCCGGCAGCTGCCGTCCTCTGGCTGGAAAGCAGAAACACACACCACAGCGTATGTATCACGGGGCATATGATTGACCGATTGCACGCCCAGGCTGGTGCTGTACAGCATCCAGCCCAGCGTGCCGCGCGGCGCGCCGTTTTTTCCGTGCACCGGCGTCACCGCCAGCGCATCCGGCCGCGCCGGAGGGCAAATCCCGTCGTTCTCTGCCTCCCGGCACACAGAAACACCGGCGCAGTCCGCCGCAAATGCCCATGCCCGGCGGGCCAGGCGTTCCAAGTCCTCCGTCTCCGTTCCATAGAGGGTGAGATAACAGTATCCCTCGCTGCCCAGCAGCAATCCGGTGCCCGCCACCGCTCCGCTCTCCGCCGCGCGGATGGTTCGGGGCGCGCTGGTACAGGTCTCCACTTCCGCACCGGTCATGCCGGCAAAAAACACCATCCGGTCCCCATACAGCCAGCCGCACGCTTCGCCGCCCAGCTGCGCCGCCGTTTCCGGACTCAGCAGCAAAACATCGCCCGTCGCGCTCACCTGTTCCGGCACACTGGCGCGGCAGTCCACCACTGCGCACTCCTCGGTCGCCCCATGGGCGGCGCCGCGCGCCTCATGGGGCAGTAAAAGCATGCCGAGCCCACTGAGCAGCGCTGCGGCGGCAGCGCAGCACAGCAGGGTCACTCCAATTTTCCGTCCTTTTCCCATATCAGGTTCCTTCCTTATTTCCGGAACGCACCCTTGTGCAGCCCTATACTCCACAAAAGCCCTGCCGGCAGAAACAGAAGCGGATGGCTTGCCAGGAAGATGCAAAGTTGGTAAATCACGACATTCGCACCGGCAGGCGCAAAGGAAGCACTCAGCGTATACAGCAAAAGCACCGCCCCGTAAAACAGCAGAAACAGCACCGCAGCAACCATGCTTCCCCTTTTCACTGGGGGCCGCAGCATCACCCAGCGGCGCTGCAAAACCCATTGCGCCGCCAGCGCCCCCAGGGAGAAATAAAACAGCGGCGCCGTCAGGAACAGGTGCAGATAGTATGGGCCATAAGCATAGTGGATGCTCAGCTCCCGAACACCGACGGTGTAATAATACACCCCGTAAAGGGCCGTCAGCACCAAAAGCACCCCATATACCATCAGTTTGATTTTGTGCTTTTCTTTCATGACTGATTCCTCCTTTTTATTTCTCTATTCCACCGGCAGCACAACAGAAATTGGGCTGTTTTCCGCCAGCACTGTTTTCACAGGCGTTTCTCTCCACCGCACTCCGTCCCAAAATTTCTGCAGCACTGCCATCGCCTCCTTTCTTTCCGCTGCAATTACACGCCCTCCGGCAGCTCCGCCTGCAAAATTTCTGCGGCACGCAGCATGGCTTGCGCAGCATTTTCCAGATGGGTCAGCACCATCTGCTCCGCCGCAGAACCGGGATCCGGCAGCGCGCCGGAGATGGGAAACCGCTCGGGCAGCTGCCGGTCCAGCTGCGCCATGGCGGCGCGGGCTTGGTCCGATGGCCCGTCACAGTTTTGCACATAGCGCGCCAACACGCCCAGATAGCGCTCATAAGCGTCATAGTAAGCCGCCAGGGCTTCGGCCAGCGCATCGGGCAGGAAACCCTCCCGCCGCGCCGCCATGTCCTGCGCTGCCGCCAAATGCAGCGTCATGCCCTCCGCCAGAGCCGCCTCACTGCGCACAGCGGAAAAATCCTCTGCCGCACAGGCGTCCCCGTTCACCGTTTTCAAAAGGAGATGGGCCTGCTCCAGATGGGAGACAAACAACGACTCGGCAAGGTCGGCGTCATCCTCCGCAGCCCTGTCGTGCACAGCACACCCGCACAAAAGAGCCGCCGACCATGCCAGCGCCAGCCACAGCGCCGCTTTCCTTTTCCAGCCCATGCGCCTTCCCCCTCACGTTATTTTTTCGCGGCAAAAATCTTTTCTATTGGTTCAGGAAGGCTTTTCCCTCCCTGTTTCCGCTTCTGCCCACTGCCGCGCATTCTGTCAGAAAAAGTCCCTCTATTTATATAAACGCAGGAAATCGGAAAAATTGGACAAGATTTTCGCAATTTTTTTCATTTTTTCAGAATTTCAGCGCTCTGCACAACACTTTCCATTCTGTTTTGTGCAAAATATGCCGCAGCGCCGCGGAGACACAGCCCCGCGGCGCTGGATAGCGCATTATAAGTCATCCAGAGAAAATTCTGCGGCCACTGTGCGCGCTCCCTTTGCCGTCTGCACTGTTTTCACCATGCGGTAATACCCCGCTGTCATCCCGGCATAGCCCGGCGCCGAAGGGATGGGAACTTTTTCCGTTTTTCCCGCCGGAATCTCCAGGGCTTCCCATTGCTCCGGCATTTGAGCCAGCGGCTCCACCGGATACCATTTGCCCCGGAGGCGGCGCTCCATGCGATAGGAGGTGTCCGTTTGAATCACCGCGCCGGTGCGGTTGTCAAACGTCACGCTGTAGCGCGCTATCGACGGCGCTGCCCCGGCGGAATACGGCCCCGTGGGAAAAAAAGGTTTCTCGCCCATCACCATACCCGTGATTCGCATGCTCAGGCCCGCTTCTGCCGACAGCTTTGCCTGGCTTTCCCGCCGCTCCGCAGCATTCGCCTTGCCGTAATCATAAAATATCCGCACAACGCCCAGCAGCAGCAAAACCAGCAGTGTCAGCGGCCACAATGGCGTTTCATACTCCCGCCGCGCCATAGTCCAAAGCCAGAACAGCAGTCCGCCTGCCAGCAGGGCCAGCAGCCCAGGATGCTCCCGCAGCATCTTGCGCGCTCCCTTGAAAATCCTGTGCATTATTTCTTCCCTCTCTCTGCGCTGCTGTGAGCGCTCACAGATCTTTCCACAGGGTCCGCACCAGCACAACCGCCGCTGCCAGCGCGATCACCGGCGAGAGCAGCAGCCGCACCCACTCCAGATACACCGCCGCCTCGCTGCCCAAAAGCATCTGCGGCGAAAGGTTGTGTTCGTCAACATATCTGGCCGTATGCAGCATGGTGTCGATGTCAATCTTCAAAACGCCGATGCAGATCAGGATGATCGCAATGCAGCATAAAATTTTTGCCGCCTTGTTCCATCGTCTTTTCTGTTTCATTTTTCTCCCTCCCAGTTTTCCGCAGCGGCCGCCGCGCGCGGTTGATTTTTCTAAAATCCCTTCTATTAATACAAACACAGAAACGCCGAAAAAGCGACAGGATTTTCTGCAATTTTTTTCATTTTCCAGAAATTTTGGAAGCCTGCACAAATTCTCAGGCTGTATTTGGTTAGATTTCCCACAGCGTTGCGGGAAACTCCTCCGCAGCGCCGTGGAAACTGTGTCGTAAAATCTGCCCCATCAATTCGTCCCATGTGCGCCACTGAATGCGCCGAAAAAGGTCACGCGGGCCGTTTCGCTGTTTATGTATGACCCTGGTCTTTCGAAGCGATATCATCTGTCTCCATCCCGCTTTTCGCCCCACAAGCGGACCACACCCAACAAAAGGATGCCCAGCACGGAAATGCCATGCAGGCCGTTCTGTGTCACCGGCGGCATCCCCGCGGCAACCCATTGATAGAGCCAAACGCCCGCCAGCACAGCCCCTGCAATCAATAAGGTTCTTCCCTTCATGTTATCCCGCTCCCTGTTCTCTCTTGTTTTTGCAAAAATTCCCTGCTATATAAGCGCAAAACCAGGCGGATTGGGAAATCTCAATCGGATTCCATCAAACTTTGCTCCAGAAAATTCTGCACCGCTTTTTCGCTTTCTGCGCCGCACGGCAAACATCTGGTGCCAAGCCAGGTATAGAGCACCGGGATCACGACAAAGGGGATGGGCGCCAGAAGCCACCAAATTCAGGGCAGATGGCGCAAAAACGCCGCCAGGCAAACCATGCTCCCGCCATACAAAGCCACCACCGCCACCGGATGCAGCAATCCGCGGAACAGTATGAATGCAGCCTCTGTCTGCGCGCCGCGCGCTTTGAGCCGTCCATAGGCCGTTATGGAAACCGGAGCATAGCGGCGCTCTCTGGGCTGATAAGACAGCATAAAGCAGCTTCCCAGCGCATAAAAGCGATATGGCCGGTATCCCCCGCATGTGCGGCTGCTGCGGGCGGCGTCTGCCAGCCGCTTCATGCCGTCCGCAGCAGTGCAGGCGCAGGAAAAACGTTTCATTGCAGTCCCCTTCTTCTTTGATTCTGCTGTGTCTCCGACACGTCTCTTTCTTTGCCGCAAACGCCTATCTATTTATATTAGGTCTCTAAATGGAACCCTCACATGAAATGCAGGGCTTAAAAAATGTTCATCGTCAATCGTTTTTTTCACGATTTTCATGTAGGGCTTTGAGGATCAAATGGGTGCAAATCACCACAATACAAGCAAGATATAAAAACATGGCCACAAAAGCCATTACCCCTGCCCCTATAAATGACAGGGCAAAAAACAGCGCATATCCGCCGAAAACCACTCCTGCACAGCTGAAACAAATCTTTTTCATGGCTTCATAATCCTCCCCACATTGCAACTGTTTATGCCAAAAACACCTGCCACATCGAAGGCATCCCTTCGGAGATCCCGCTCAGCGACAGCAGAGATTTCCCCAGGAAAAAGAGCCCTGCGCCAAAGAGAAACTGCCAGCTCACCAACCCGCGTTTGGTTTTCTCTCCGATGCCTTTCATGGAATCAACTCCAACTTACGATATCATGCTGATCACTGCCCCAGGCAGGAACGCTCACTTTTGCTTTTCAAAAGGCCGCTTTGTTAAGATATATTGATTATTCTGCATCCATCTTGCATCTATTTTGCATCATTTCTGCTTCCATATATAAAAATACACGCCCTTTATTGATGCGGCCCGTTCTGTTTCCATTCCTCTTTTCCGTCTTTTCTTGCAGGAAGGCCCCTCCTTCAAAAAACCTTCTATCCAATAGAACGGTTCTCGCGGCAGTTTTGGGACAAGATTTTGCAAATTTTTTTCCTTTTTCGCATCTTCAGCGAATTGCATAATAAATTATGTGATTTATTGTCTATTTTTTCGTTTTCTGCAGCGCCGCCGTCTGCAGTCGCCCCAGGCACTTTTTCACCTGTTTTTGCGGGAAATTTTGCAAAAAATCCATTGCAGGCGCACGGATGTTTATGTTATATTAAATAGTTGGCAAACGGCCCCTCTTTTATGGCCCGCAAAGGCAGCTGCTGTTGCGGGAACCCTGATTTGATTTTGCTCCGGGGCAAATACCCGCAAGGGGTACGCCGCATCCGTAAGGCGGCAAATCCGCCAACGGCTGCGCAGTGAATTGCCCCGGCTCCACGGCCCAGGCCGCCGTCTCTTGGTCTGCGGCCAATTCACCTTGAGGTTTTGCCTGCGGCAAAACGCTTGTACGGCGCATGCGCGCCGGGGTCGATGATGGCCCGAATATTTTCTACTTTGGAGGATACGTTTCATGTCTACCCTGAAAGATGAGATTACCCGGCGGCGGACTTTCGCCATCATCTCCCATCCGGACGCTGGTAAAACGACACTGACGGAAAAATTCCTGCTCTACGGCGGGGCCATCGCCCAGGCGGGCGAGGTGAAGGGCAAGCGCGCCCGGGCCGCCACATCCGACTGGATGGAGATCGAAAAGCAGCGCGGCATCTCCGTCACCAGCTC
>CAJFVV010000064.1 GCA_904420565.1 Candidatus Pseudoscillospira faecavium | reverse complement strand
TCCTGAAAACTTTTCCGAAGTCCAGCTTTAATAGACTCACTCTTCTGAAAGGAATTCATTGTACTTCCTCCTTGAAATAAAAATAACCGCAACGGAAACCGCTGCGGCTCAATCAGTTATATACTTTGAGATAAAAAGAAAGTTGACAAATTTCAATGAGAAATTTGTCAACTTATCTTGGTGACCCGTCGGAGATTCGAACTCCGGACCCATTGCTTAAAAGGCAATTGCTCTGCCAGCTGAGCTAACGGGTCATAAAAATTTTATATGAAATACCAAACGGTATTTTTTCTGCTGGCTGGGATGGCTGGACTCGAACCAGCGAGTGAGGGAGTCAAAGTCCCTTGCCTTACCACTTGGCTACACCCCAATACAGGGAGAAGATCTGGGGGTCGGACAAGAGGCTGCCCGACCCGAAGCGCTTCTGTGGGGTGGGTGAAGGGACTCGAACCCTCGGCCTCCAGAGCCACAATCTGGCGCGCTAACCAACTGCGCCACACCCACCATAGTAGATTCCGCTGGGTGGAACCAATGAAAAAGACTGTCATTCGCCTGCGAGGGAAGCCCATCTTGTGAGATGGTACGCCTGGAGGGATTCGAACCCGCGACCTACCGCTTAGAAGGCGGTTGCTCTATCCAACTGAGCTACAGGCGCATATGGAGCAGGTGATGGGAATCGAACCCACGTCCCCAGCTTGGAAGGCTGGTGCCCTAGCCGTTGTGCTACACCTGCAGAAAGCGCAGGAGAATGTCAGCCTTGAAATGATAGCATAGTGATGGGGAAATGTCAAGCAAAATCCTGAAAAAATGGAAAAAAATCAAAAATTGTGTGATCCCTGCCAACGCGGCGGTATGAAAAAGGGGAAATTATACATCTTCATCGGCGATTTGCTCCATGGGATAGATCTCATGGCCGCAATAAGCGCAGCATTCCACACCGTTGACCAGTTCTGTCAAGGGAGGCAGATACAGCTCGGTCTGTGTGATGCAGCGGGAGTTGTGGCAGACCGGCAGCGTGCCTACCGGCAGCGGCTCCGGCGTTTTGCGCCCCTGAGCTACCAGAGTTTTCAAAAGCGACATGCGGATAAACATGCCATACCGGGCCTGCTGAAAATACACTGCCCGGGGATCATCGTCCACCTCCACGGCAATTTCATTGACACGGGGCAGCGGGTGCATGATTAAAAGGTGTTCCTTGGCCTTTTCCAGCTTTTTGGCTGTGAGGATATACACACCGCGGTTGCGTTCGTAGGCGGCCATGTCGGTAAAACGTTCTTTCTGGATGCGGGTCATATACAGCACGTCCAGCTGGGGCATGACGGCATCCAGATTGGTGACCTCCACATGCCGGATCTCGTGGGCGTTCATATAATCAATCATGTAGTGGGGAATGGCGAGCTCCCGCGGGGAAATCAAGTAGAATTTGATGTTTTGAAACCGGGCCAGCGCCGTAATGAGCGAGTGCACCGTGCGGCCGTTTTTCAGGTCGCCGCAGAGTCCCACGCACAGATTGTCCAGACTGCCCCGCAGGCGCATGATGGTGGTCAGATCGGTTAAGGTCTGGGTGGGGTGCATGTGGCCGCCGTCTCCGGCGTTGATTACGGGCACGTCCGAATACAGGGAAGCCGCTTTGGCGGCGCCTTCCTTGGGGGAGCGGATGACCACCACATCGGCATAGCCGGACACCATTTTCACCGTGTCTTTCAGGCTTTCTCCTTTGGCCACCGAGGAAGAGTTGGGATCGGCAAAACCGAATACGCTGCCGCCCAGGCGCATCATAGCGGTCTGAAAGGAAAAGTTGGTGCGGGTGGAGGGCTCATAAAACAGATTGCAGGAAATTTTGCCGTGGCAGACATCAGTATAGGCCTCGGGGTGGTCGATCATATCGCTGGCCTGCTGATACAGGGCATCCCAATCCTCCATGGACAGGTCGTCAAACTGTGTTAAATGCCGGAATGACATAGTTGTGTCGCGCTCCTCTCGGAATTTTTTTTAGTGTATCACACTTTTATGGCGGCAACAAGGGCGATGTGGATTTTTTCAGAATTTGGAAATTTCAGACATGCAGCAAAATGGGCCTGGGCAGGCGGAGAAAAGACGGTGCGCCGGTCTGCCGGAGTGAAAGCGGGGCATGCCGGCGGCGGAAAGAAGGAAATGCGCTGAAATAGGTTGAAAAGTTTTATGGGAACGTGTAATATAAAACCATGCAACTATGCCGGCTGGGCCGCATAGAGTTTTCGGAAGCAGAGAAGTGAAAGGATGGGATACCAATGAAGAAACTGGAAGGGAAGGTCGCTGTTATTACCGGCGCTTCCAAGGGCATTGGCGAGGGCATTGCACGGGTTTATGCCAAATACGGTGCAAAACTGGTGCTGGCAGCCCGGGGTGAGAAAGTTCTGGAGTTTGCGCAGGAGCTGCGCAACGAAGGCTATGATGCCATCGGCGTGCGGACAGATGTGAGCGACAGCTCCAGCGTTTTGAACTTGGTTAAAAGCGCTCTGGATCAGTATGGCACGATCGATGTGCTGGTCAATAATGCGGGCGTATGCGTGCTGGGCGATCTGATTTCTTCTTCCGACAAGGACAGAGACTATCAGCTGGATATCAACATCAAGGGCGTATGGAATGTGACCCGCGCCGTGGCGCCCATTATGATGGCAAAAAGAGAGGGCAAAATTGTCATTATGAGCTCTGTGACCGGCGATATGGTGGCCGATCCCGGAGAGGTGGCCTATGCAACGTCCAAGGCGGCGCTGGTGGGCTTCACCAAGGCCACGGCCAGAGAGCTGGCGGATTACAACATCACTGTGAACGCCATCTGCCCCGGCTATGTACACACACCCATGGTGGAGGGCATGGCCAAACAGTCCTGCCCGGAAAATCCCCAGAGCGTCATTGACGGCATTGCCGCCGGCGTGCCCCTCAAGCGCCTGGCAAGACCGGAGGAAATCGGCGAACTGGCTGCATTTTTGGGCTGCTATGAGTCCAGCTATATCACAGGCGCTCAGATTGTCATCGACGGCGGCAGCACGCTGCCCGAAACTTCGACCATGGGAACCTGATAAGACGCGCATACATAGAATGAAATGCAGAAGTGGGCCGCCCGCGGCAAGCGGGCGGCCCACTTTTTTTTAAAATAGAGCGAAAAGCGCCGGAAAACTCCGTTGCGCCGATCATCAGGAGAAAAGTGCATCCAGAGAACCGGTCCGCCAGGCGACATAAGCTGCTGCGCCGAGCAGCTGCAGCACCAGCAATACCGGGATGCCGAAACGGAAATACCATTTGCGGGTTTTGTGATGAAAGGAATGCATCCCTGCCAAAGCGCCAAGGCTGCCGCCCAGCAGGGCCAGCAGCAGGAGCGTTTTTTCCGGCACGCGCCAGCGGTCATGCCTGGCTTTCCATTTGTCCGCGCCGTAAACGGCGAAAGCTGCCAGATTAATCAAAAGCAAATAAAAAAGCGGGGCATACCGCAGCAGAGGTTCCATAAGACCGCTGTCCTTTCTGATAAATGAGGGAATCAGACTCATCATAAGGGATGGAAAAGGGAAAAGCAAGGAGTTTTTTCCCGCGCCGCCTTGTCAAACAGCGCAAAAATGGATATAATGTCTCTATCTTTTGAGAATGGCTCAGACCGAGAGAAAAGGAATGATATGCAATGAAACGAACGGAGATTGCCGCCGTTTACGCCGACGGCGAAACGCTGGGCGGACAGGAAGTCACCGTCTGCGGCTGGGTGCGCACGGTGCGCGATATGAAAACTTTTGGCTTTATTGAACTCAATGACGGCAGCTGCTTCAAAAATCTGCAGATCGTCTTTGAAGACGGAAAGCTCAGTAATTATAAAGAAATTGCCAAACTGAATGTGGGCAGCGCTATCATTGTGCGCGGCACGGTGAAGCTGACGCCGGAAGCCAAGCAGCCCCTGGAAATTTCAGCGGACTCCATCGAAGTGGAAGGCGCTTCTGCCCCGGACTATCCCCTGCAAAAGAAGCGCCACACAGTGGAATATCTGCGCACCATTGCCCATCTGCGGCCCCGTACAAACTTGTTTTCTGCGGTATTCCGTGTGCGGTCTGTGGCGGCTATGGCGGTGCATGAATTTTTCCAGGAGCGGGGTTTTGTTTATGTGCACACGCCCATTATTACGGCCAGCGACTGCGAGGGTGCCGGTGAAATGTTCCGGGTGACGACCCTGGATCCCAAGGAACCGCCGCTCACCGAGGACGGCGCGGTGGATTTCAGCCAGGACTTTTTCGGCAAGGCTGCCAACCTGACGGTGTCCGGCCAGCTCAACGCCGAATCTTTTGCCATGGCATTCGGCAATGTCTATACCTTTGGCCCCACCTTCCGCGCTGAAAATTCCAATACACAGCGCCATGCGGCGGAGTTTTGGATGATCGAGCCGGAGATGGCTTTTGCCGATCTGAGCGACTATATGGATGTGGCCGAGGATATGATCAAATATATCATTCGCCGCACGATGGAACGCTGCCCGGATGAACTGAAGTTTTTCAACAGTTTTGTGGACAAGGGACTGCTGGAACGGCTGAACCATGTGATGACCTCTGATTTTGGCAGGGTCAGTTACACCGATGCGGTTAAAATGCTCTCCGAGAGCGGCCAGGATTTTAAGTTCCCGGTGTACTGGGGTTGTGACCTGGCCACGGAGCATGAGCGGTATCTCACCGAGCAGATTTTCAAAAAACCTGTGTTTGTCACAGACTATCCCAAGGAGATCAAAGCATTTTACATGCGCCTGAACGACGATGGCAAGACCGTTGCCGCGGCGGACTGCCTGGTGCCCGGCATTGGAGAGATCATCGGCGGCAGCCAGCGTGAGGAACGGCTGGAGATGCTGGAAGCGCGCATGAAGGAGCTGAACATGAACGCCGAGGATTACTGGTGGTATCTGGACCTGCGCCGCTACGGCAGCACCAAACACGCCGGTTACGGCCTCGGCTTCGAGCGCATGATCATGTATTTGACGGGCGTAAGCAATATCCGCGATGTGCTTCCGCACCCGCGCACGGTGGGCAACGCAGACTTTTAATGCGCTCGAAGGCGCGCGCAGCGCGTGCAAGCATTTTGGCAAAGCCAAAATCTTGTGCCCGGCGGAATTGATTTCCGCCGGGCATAAATTTTAAGGGATTCCCCTCCGGCGCTGCCGGAGGGGACGCGTATTCCGGAGCGGGGCAGCGGTTTTTCTAAACCGCTGCCCCGCTCTTTGACTGTTTGTGTAGACGCTCTTTGGCGGACATGCTATACTATGGTCAGCGGATACATACATATCAAACAGAAAGAATGCTATCAATGAGAAAGGATCAGATATGGCGGCCAAAGAAAGAAAATTCCAGCTGCGGCTCAAGCAGCGGCTGATTGCAGTGGGTGTGATTTTGCTGGCGGTGGTGCTGGCGTTTTTCCTCGGCACGCTGCGGGGCGGAAGCCAGAGCGCACCGAAAATTACCTCCGACCTGCTGGGCCAGCAGCTGCGTGAAGTCAGCGACCTTGTCAGTGTGGAGTATCATTACACCAATATGGGAAAGTTTGAAAACACCCTTGATTTTTATGGGTGGGAAGTGCCTTTCACCACCAAGAGCTTTATAGTTTCCTACGACGGCGTGATTCGCGCCGGGGTGGACTTATCTCAGGCCCGGGTGGAGATATCCGGGAGCACCATCACCGTCACGCTGCCGGAAACGGAGATCTTGTCCAACGAAGTGGAGGAAGGCAGCCTGGAGGTGTACGATGAAACCCACAATATTTTCAATCCCATTTCGATTGAAGATTATGCGGGATTCACGGCGGACCAGAAGCAGTCCATTGAGCAGAAGGCGGTGGAAAACGGTCTGCTTACTGCGGGACAGGAGCGGGCGGAAAGCACGGTGCGGGAATTTTTGAGCCTGATGCCCGGTATGGAAGCCTATACGATTGAAGTGAAAACAGAGGCAGCGTAATAATAGACTAAATACAAATCAGCCGGGGCGCCGTGCAGTGCACAGCGCCCCGGCGGATTTATGCGTCGTTTTGTTTAAGAAAGGGAAACGGGGAGGACCAAGTCGCCCACTGTGACGCTGGCAACATCTTCCAAAGCGATGATTTCGGGCAACTGTCTGTCCTTGCTGCATACGGTCTGCGTTTCCTGACGGTCAATGGAGCCGCCGGCAGTATCGGTCAGATCGTATACTGTGCCGTCTTTCAGGGTGACCTGCAGGGGCAGGCTGTCCAGAAAACGATCCTGCAATGCGGCGTTTTCTTCGCTCATTTTACCATCGCCCTGCTCTGCCCATTCCATGGGACTGTCCACTGTGTAATCCACCCGCAGGGCCAGGGGGGACAGGGTAATGGCATCGATGGTCATATCCATGCCGTTGAGGGTTGTTTTCTGCCCGGCGGGCAGGGAAACGGAAGTGTCTTCAAAGTCCATGGCAAAGCGCAGCACCCATTTGCCCTCGGCCAGCACAGGACTGTCCTCATTGTAGCCCAGATACAGGTCCTGGAACACAGCTTTTACCTGCCCTTTGGGAGACAGGGGCTTGTTAGAGGAATATTGCTCGACATATTGAATGGCGTTGTCGGCAGGGTCGGCATCGAAGAAATAGGCGCTGCCATGGCCGCCGCTGAGCAGGCCGGTGGAGGTGGTGCTGTATTGCCAGCGCAGGGGCAGGGCGCCGCTTTCGGGAATTGGGGTCAGGTCGGCGTCGAAAGCAGTGCCGTCATCTTTGGCCAGGGTGTAGACGATGGCGTAGTGGTATTTGTCGGCAACAATGGCGTCGGCGGTGATCGTCACGCCGCCGGCTGTGGCGGAAGCATCCACCGGATGGCCGATTTTGTCGATGATCTCCGTTTCAGCAGTGCCGAACACCGGGGCAAAGACCTGGCTGGGCACTTTGAGGGCGCCGGTGGCCCCGGCCGCCACGCACAGGCACAGGGCGGCGGCCACTGCCACAACAGCGCCGCGGCGCAAGGGGTGGCGCTTGCGGGCCTGATTGCCCTTTGTTTGGGCGGCGCTGAGCAAACGGTCCGCCATGGCGGATTTTTCCTGAGGCGTAAAGTGCAGATCATTTAATTCGTTTTTATAATCAAATACAGTTTTCATATGATTCCTCTCCCAGAATTGTTTTCAGTTTATCCCGCCCGCGGGCCAGGCGCGTGCCTGCGGTAGCGGCGGGGATGGACAGCAGGGCGCCGATCTCCTTGAGATTATAGCCCTCATAATAATGCAGGTAGATCACTTCCCGGTAAGGTTCCGGCAGCGCCTGCACGGCTTCCAGAACGCTGCCGTCACTTTCTTCCGGAGCGGCAGCGCAGCAGCACTCGTCCAGGGCACAGGTGGATTGGTAGCGGGCGCTTTTCAGAATATCCTTGCACGCATTGGAGGCGGTGCGGATGACCCAGGCTTTTTCGTGCTCCGGCGAAGAAAAGCGATGGCTGCCGGTGAGCAGTTTCAAAAAGGTATCCTGGCAGATGTCTTCTGCATCCTGGGTGTTTTTCAGATAAGTGTAGCACAGGCGGAGAATCAAATCGGAATACGTTTCCACAATCCGCAGGGCTTCTTCGCGTTGGTGTGATTCTTTCATCTTCGGTCATCTCCTTTGCAGCGCGGCCGGCCGATTTGCGCTTTCACCTATCATACGATTGAGAGAGGCGGATTTTTTCAATCCTGAAAAATTTTTTCCAATGAATCCAACATGAAAAATAATGGGGAGCATCGGCAAAAGCCGATGCTCCCCAATAAAAGCAGCGCTGTGCAGAGCGCGTTCAAGCGCCAACGCCGGCGCGCTCCATAAAAGCACGCGAGCGCGGCGTAACAGACTGACGGTTAAAAGCTGCAAACAGCTCCTGTGATACGGCTTCCGCTGCAGCGACGATGAACATGGCGTCCGTTTCCGGGGACGGCGGCATATTCATATAAGCTGCATGCTGCTGTGTGAGCACATCGCTGACGGCATTGCCCGTGGCGCTTTGCATGGAGAAGGACGGGCCTTCCTGCAGATAACGGTGCAGCGCTTTGGAAAGCCGCCGCTCATAAAGGCAATGGGCGATAAAGCCGCCCTCAAAATGGCGGTTGTGGGGATAAGTAAAGTAATCCTCCAGGAAATGCAGGTTGTATCCCAGCCGGAAGCAATCTGCAATTGTCCAGCTGCCATTGCTTTTCAATTCAGCCAAACGCTGTTCTACCCGCTGCGCGGTGGTATCATATTTGTGCCCGGTCCAATAAGTATACATAAGAATGTCCGGCATAATGCTGCCGAGCTTCAGGGCAAAGCCGCGCAGCTTCCAGGAACCGTCGCCCATCAGATAGCTGGCCAGTGACCAGTGGCATTTCTTGTCCATTGGAACCATCTCCTTTACATCAAGTTTTTCAGAAGGGGACCCGTGGGCGGCAGGGGATTTTCCCCAAATGGGCGCCGCTGTGAACCCCTCAATAGAATACCGCGAAAAAGTGAGAGATGCAACGCTTTTTTGCGGTAGAATATGTAAAATTTTCTTTAAAAAGTCCGCGATTTTTATCGCGGACTTTACAAAAAATGTTATTTTGGCTCTGGAAGCTGATGGGCGGGGAAACGGGTCATAATATCGGCAACGGTTTCTTCAAACAGTGCGGCGGCATAAAGTTTGCTGCCGGCGATGTAGGGGCCGCGCATGCTGTAGGCGATAAAGATC
>CAJFVV010000063.1 GCA_904420565.1 Candidatus Pseudoscillospira faecavium | reverse complement strand
TCTTGCTCCCAAAGCAAGCGCGCTACCAACTGCGCTACACCCGGTTATGAAGTTTTCCAATTGTGGTCAAACATGTGGTCAACGCCAATTTTTGACCAGTTGTCGGCGAGGGGAAAGGTGCTGTCAGCCCAGGCATCCCAAGGCTTTCCGGTTTTTTTGAGGGCTACGGCTCGAACCCGGGCCTCACGCTCCCAAAGCAAGCGCGCTACCAACTGCGCTACACCCGGTTATGGAATTGTTTTGTCTGTGGTCTTTCATGTGGTCTTGGCCGTTTTTTGACCATCGGCTTTGTGGAAATGGTTCCCGCTTCTGGTAGTGTCCCAGCGGGTTGTGGGCTTAGGCTTTTTCTCTCATGGATGAGGCCCGCGCGCTCCCAAAGCAGGCGCGCTACCAACTGCGCTACACCCGGATATAAAGCCCCGGCTGTAACCGGGAGCTTTTTTATCATACCAAGTTTAATACATTTTTTCAAGATTTATTTTTGCAAATCCTGCTTAATCTTTGTCGTGGAAATTTCCGGTGTGCGCGGCAGGTACACCACTTCGCACTTCTCCTTCAGAAAATCAAACTTCCCCGCCCAATCGTCGCCGATACAAAAAACATCAATCTGGTATTGATCCACATCTGTCATTTTCTGCTCCCAGCTCTCTTCCGGGATGACCAAATCCACATACCGAATCGCTTCCAGCATCCGCCGGCGCTCTTCATAAGGGAAATAGCACTTTTTCTGCTTGCAGTTCCAGTTGAACTCATCCGTGGACAGCGCCACTACCAGATAGTCTCCCAAAGCTTTTGCCCGGCGCAGCAGCTCAATATGCCCATAATGCAGCAAATCAAAAGTCCCATAGGTAATGACGCGCTTCATGCTCCACTCATCCTTTCATTTTCTCCAGTATCCAGTCCGCGCAGCGCGCAGAGGCCTTCCCATCCTCATGCAGGCCGAATTCCCGGCAAAACGCCGTCCAATGTTCTTTTGCCTGCTTTTCATCCCAAGTCAGCACAGCCTGTTCCAGCGCCGCATGATCCGTCGCCAGAGGAAAAGGCATTTTGCTCAACGGGAAATAAAAGTTGCGGTCCCGGCTGTACGCCTCAATGTCCACTGCAAACTGAAAACAAGGCCGGCCCGTCAGGCCATAATCAAACATCAGCGAAGAATAGTCGCTGACCACTGCATCTGCCGCAGCGAGCAGCTCCTGCATATCATCATAAGCCGTGGCATCAAATGTGTTCTTCCCGTCAAAGTGCAATTCCTTTGCCTGCGCCATCACATGGGGGTGCAGGCGAATCAAAATAATCCAACGCCCGCCAAAGCGCTTTTCCAACGCTTTTTGCAGCCGTCCATAGTCCAGACAATAGGCATCCATGCTTCCGTCTGCACGAAAGGTCGGCGCGTACAATGCAATGGACGCCCCTTCTGGAAGCGACAATGCCGCACGCACTTTTTCACGGCTCCCTTCCACAGGGGCAAACAAAACATCATTGCGCGGCGAACCAAATTCTGCCACTTCCCCGTCGTACCAAAAAGATTCTTTATAAATACGCGTCATCAGCGCTGCATTGGATACAATCAAATCCGTTTGGGCACTGTCCCGCGCGGCATAGGCAGCATAGCCCGCCGGAAGACTCGCCTCTGCATCGCGCTCGATCCGTTTGAGGGCAAAGCCGTGCCAGGTCTGCAGATACCACTGCCCCGGCTTTTTGACGCGGGCGCCCTTGCGGTTGTTATCGATCCAGACCTTTGCCGTGCACAGTTCACGGATGCGGTTCCACGCAGTATAAGGCACAGCGCGCACGCCCGCAGGCAAACTCTCGGCCTCTGTTTTGCCCGCCGTCAGCCAGACAATATCCACCGCTGCATGCCGGCGCAGCAGCTCTGCCACAATGGGCTTTGGATTATCTCCATAGCCCCGGCCATAAAAATTGGTCACCACAATTTTATTATTTTGTACGGGCAGAAAGCGGCCGATATTCCACAAAACGGCCGATGCAATTTTCGCGGCCACGCCCATGCGTTATGCCTCCTCCCCAGCCCATTTGGGATTCATACGATCCCGATAATGCCAAACTACAATGAAGCGATACAGGAAAATTAAAATCTCTGTGGCAGACGTCAGCAAGCCCAAAGTCACCATAGTCACATGGCCGGTTGCAAACAACGCCACCATGGCGCCAACATAAAAAACGGAACCCACAATTGTGGAATAATTGGCATGCTTTGCAAGGCCCATGGGCGACAGTGTCGGAAATCCCAAAATATAGCTGGGCAAAATCACCACCACCACAGGCAGCATCACCCGCAGCACCTGAGCGGATTCGGCATATTCTGCGCCGAAAAACAGCACACACAGCGGCTCGGCAAAAATGCCGACAACAATACACCCCACCAGAATCAGCGGCATCAACAGTTTGAGCGTCTTTTTCACCAAGCGGAAATCCCGGTTTTTCACCATATAGGGATACATGCTGTCCGATATGGGCGACATGCCGCTTTTGGCTGTGGTAATCAGTTTATCTGCCGAGGTGTAATATCCTGTCACCGCACCGGTACCGCTGATAATATTCAGTACCACCGTATTGGTGGCTGTATACACCGTGGTGGCAATGCGGGATGAGAAAAAAGGCAATGACCGCCGCAGCACTCCACCGACAGCGCGCGGACCAACAGCACAAAAACGGATACCCATCTTTCTTTTCAAATGCACATATACGCCCAAGAATGCAACCGCATTGCCGATAATATTCAGCAGCGGAATGAGGTAATATTGGGTGTCATTGCGCAGCAGTACAAAAATCATCACGGTAAAAAACGCCTTGATGCACACTGTGCGCACAGTAATGACCTCCATCTGCTCCAAACCGCGGTACAAATAATCGGGCAGCAAAGAGGCAAGGAACACAGAAAAGAAATACAGAAAATAAAATCCCGTGTGATCTCCCCAAACCGCAATATACTGGCACAGTACCATCAGCACAGCAGCACAAAGCACCGCCAACGCCAGCTTGGCCAGTGTCACCGAAGTAAAAAGCCGGGACAGATACCGCTTGTCCTCCCGATGCAGGGCAGCATCCTCCGTGCCGGACAAAATAAAGCCAAAATCAATGATATTTTGAAAATAGACCATGGCAGCCGCAGCAGCGCCCACCATGCCGTAAATTTCCGGCCCCAGCACCCGGGTTTCATAGGGGACAACGATAAATCCAAAAAAATAGGTGGAAAACTGCAGGATATAGAGCATCATGGTATTTTTCAGCAGCACACCGCGTTTTCCACGCATCTGATTGCGCAAATTCAATAGCAGGACCCTTTCTCAATGACCTTTGGCGCGAAACAAGAGATACAGCGTGCCGTAACGTTTCTTTTCCAAAAGAGAAAACGCCAGGCGCCTGGGCTTGCTCAGCTCTTTCAAATAGGGATTGTTTTGATACCCCGGAAAATTTGCACGCATATACGCCGCAAATTCGGACAAAAGCGGATTTTTCCGGTCGATCATCAGCACGCGGACAGAGGCCGCCAGATAAATATGGTCAATGGCCAGGCGGCACAGTTCGTTTTGGTAGATTTCATAGAAACCATGCTGGCGGTAAAATGCCAGCAAATCATCAAAAGCCTCCAAAATCTCCCGGTTGCGCGCCGCATTGGCATTGCGGGTGATGGAGCCTTCCCGCACCACGTAGTAGTAAAATGCTTCCGGCACTGCTTCAATATGCTGCGCCAGTGCAAACAGTTTCATCGTGGTACGGATATCCTCAAACCACACCCGCCCCGGATAGCGGATGCCGCTTTCCATGAAAAAGGAACGGCGATAAATACGGTTCCAGGCATTGGGCGAAGCCAGAAGCAGCCGCGGATATTCTGCCAGCGTAAACACGCCGGACAGCGGCACATCATCAAGGTGTATCTCACAATTTCCACTGCCATTGTCCACAAAAAAACCGAATGTATAAATATCACAATGGGTCGCGTCAACCCGCGCACTCAATGTTTGCAGCATGGTGGGTGCCAAGTAATCGTCGCTGTCCAGAAACACCACATAGTCTCCCCGGGCAGCCTCCAGCCCTGCATTGCGGGCAGCGCCCAAGCCGCCGTTTTTCTGGTGGATAACCCGCAGCTGTTCAGGATGCTCCGCCGCCAGGCGGTCGCACAGGGCGCCTGTTGCCCCGTCCGTGCTCCCGTCATCCACCAAAATGGCCTCCCAGTCACTGCAGGTCTGTGCCAGGACGGAGGCAACGCACTTTTCCAAATAATCCTTCACATTGTATGCGGGAATGACGACACTGAATTTCACTGCGCAGGCTCCTCCCTCTTTCCGCGCTTTGCGCGCTTGATCATTTTGGAAGCCAGCGTATCCTCCCCATCGTATTTTTTAATGCAAACCAAATAGAAAATGACAGCCAGCAGCACCGACAGGTAGAAGGACGAATTAGGCCGCCGCAGCACGCCGGCAGTAAAATAGGCGTTGACAATGGCAATGCAGAAGGAAATACCAAAAGCGCCTGCTGCAGTGGTGAAATATTTCCGCGCATCTTTTTTCAAAGCCCAGAGAATCAGATAGACAAAATATCCCAAAAAGGCCAGCATCAGTCCAAGCCCGACTGCACCAAAGAGGAAGTACACGCCATGGAAATCGTTTTCCACATCGTAATTTTCATCCTGCCAAACCATGCGCTCCAATTCCATACCAAACAACTTGCTGGCCGCCGGATGCTCCTGCTGCAGCAATTCGCAATAGGTAATTTTATGCACGCGCGCATTGGTCAAATCAGACACCGTGTAGGTATAGTTATAAGCTTCAATGACAGTGTTCACCGTAAAGCGGCGGCACAAATCGTTGCTGTAAAACGTATAGATCGGCGCCAGGACACGGCGCTTTTCCGCATCAGTCAGATCCTCAAAATTGATTTCCTCAGCGGGATCATCGCCCATCAAGCTGTTCATGCTCTCTTCCATTTCCTGCGCCGCATACCCCTGCTGGGTAGCCGTGTAGTCGGAATAGTAATTCCGGTTTTTATACATCGGTCCGTATTTCGTGCAGCCAACAACAATAATCAGGCAAACAAACAGTGCCGCAATGCGTTTCCAGTCCACATGCCGCGTCACCATGAATGTAAACGTCAATCCAATGGTCGTTGCGACCATCGCGGCAAAAGCGAGACGGGTGCCGATATAAAACAGCTGAATATAGGCTGCAGCCACTGTGACCCACAGCAGCCAATACCGTTTGCTTTCATAGGCCATCCAAACCACAACAGGTGTGAGCATGCTCAAAATTGCGCTCTGGGCATTGCTGGTGGAAAACCACCCCATCAGCCCCAGGCTGCTCACATCGTAAGTCGGCCGGCAGGTTCCGGTCAGCAAACTCAGCACAAGCACCGCGGTGATAATAATAAAGTTGACTGCAAAGCCCCGCTTAATGCCTTCAAAACTTTTGGGATTGCGCTTCATAAAGGTGATAAAGCACACCGCAAACAGCGGCATTTGAATCACGCGGACATAGTTGATGACATCGCTGAGCGGATCGAGATAGCCCTTTTGCATGCATACCATGCAATGAGCCGCCCACAGCGCAGCACAGACGATGCCGGAAATAATATAAACTTTTTTCTGACGAGAGAGAAAAAAGCCCATCATCGCCACCACAGCCAGCACGCCAAAGCGCAGCGCCAGGGTCAGGGTATTGCCCATCCCCAGCTCGGCCTGCCAAAAGGAGAGCACGTCCATCAGCGGCTGCAGCGCGCAGATAACCGTGACGAACAGCGGCAGATTTTGCACAAGTTTGGACTGTTGAGTTTCGAGGTTTGCAGCAGCAGTCATATTGAGAGCATCCTTTCTGTGTATCATAAACTGGCATCCTCTTCCATCGGCTGAACGGCGGGATAACGGCGGATCAGCACAAGATAATAGATCACCGCCAGCACAACGGAAAGATAAAACGACGCATTGGGCCGGCGCAGAATGCCCGCTGTGGCAAAGGCATGCAGCAGCGCCATCACCAGGGCAACCCCCCAGGCCCCGGCCTCTGTCGTATAATATTTTTTTGCATTTTTCAGCAGCGCCCAGAGAATCAAGCCGAAGAAATACAAGAAAAATGCCCCCAGCAGGACAAGGCCCACCAGCCCGTAGAGCACATAAATCCCATGGAAATCATTTTCCACGTCGTAATTCTCTGCGCCATAAATCATATCGCCCAGCTCCAGACCAAACAAATGGGATAACAACGGCGAATCTTCCATCATCAGCACGCAGTAATTCCATTTCGCCTGGCGGACATTGGCAATTTCATCCACATCTGTGCTGTAGTCATACAGCGCTGCTACCCGGGCCAGTCCGTACTTTTCCACCAAACCGCCCAAATAGTAATGGTATGCACCAGCGATACGCATACGCTCATAAGCCTGTCCCTCCAGGCCATAGGACTCGGCCCAGGCCGTGTCGCCTGCAACCAGGGTATCCGCATAGGCCTGTTTCGCCTGAGCGTTTTCCGCCACCTGACTTTGATTGCGGTACATGGGCGACTGAAAAATTCCGCCCAAGCAGAGCGCCGCGCATAAAAGCAGCAGCACAATCGCTTTTTTCTTTTTCCGATCTGCTACAAACAGTGTGAAAGCCAAACCGATCGCCGTAGCAAAAATAGCGGCAAAGGTCAGCCGTGTGCCGAAAAAGTACAGCACTGCAAACCCGAGGACACAAATCAGCACCTGGGGCACCATGGTTTTTGTTTTCTTTTGTATCACCGCCATGATCGTCACAGGCACGAGAATGCTTAAAATTGCGCTTTGGGAATTGGCAAAATAAAACCAGCCCAAAATACCAATGTCTTTATTGGCATAAGTGGACGGGTTGGTTCCCGTGAGCACACTGAGAACCTCCACCGCAGCAATGAGCAGCAGTACAAGCAAAAAACTTTTCTGGATTGCAGCGAACCCTTTATCCCCGCTTTTTTTCAAAAAGGTGATAAAACAAACCGTGAAGATGGGAATCTGGATCACTCGGATATAATTTGCAAAATCAGAAAACAGCATGCGCCAGCCCGTGGCCTCCCGCTCCCGGGGCAGCGTCTGCAAATCCACCTGAAGCACCGCCGCGGCATGACACAGGGCAAAAACCGCCAGTACTGCCGCCAATATCAGATAGCCCCGCTTGCGTTCCGACAACACAAATCCAGCCAGCGCAACCGCAGCCAGCATGGCAAACCGGAGACCCAGCGTCAGCGTATTGCTCATTTGGGCCTGATCCTGCCAAAACGACAGGATATCCAGCATTGGCTGCAGCAGAATCAGCCCCATCATCAATTTCGGGAGATGCGCCTGCAGCCAGCTTTTCAGTTGTAACGGGTGTTCTCTCATTGCCATGTGTCCTTTCGCTCTTTCGGGCGGGCTTCCCTGTTCTGCGCAGCACATCTGCAGCTAGGGCCGCCTCCATTGACACGGCCCTGTCTTAATAAAAACTTAAACTCTGCAGGAAGCGCGCAACGCTCCGCCCGGCAAAAGCCAAGGCGGAGCGAGCACAGATTCCTCATTAAAGAGAAGCTTTCAGCTTCGCTACCATATCCGTATGTTCCCAGGGCAGATCCAGATCCGGACGGCCGAAATGGCCATAAGCCGCAGTCTGCTCGTAGATGGGGCGGCGCAGATTCAGATAGGAAATAATCTTGCCGGGCCGCAAATCAAAGCAGCGCTCCACCAGGGCCGTCAGCTGTGTATCGCTGACAGTGCCGGTGCCGAAGGTATCCACTACAATAGAAACCGGCTCGGAAACACCGATGGCATAAGCCAGTTCCACCTGGCATCTGCGGGCAAAACCGGCTGCCACCAGGTTCTTTGCCACATAGCGTGCCATATAAGCAGCGCTGCGGTCCACCTTGGTGGGATCTTTACCGGAGAAGCAGCCGCCGCCATGGGCTGCCGCACCGCCGTATGTATCCACGATAATCTTGCGGCCTGTCAAACCGGAGTCGCCGGCAGGACCACCCACCACAAAGCGGCCTGTGGGATTCACAAAGAATTTTGTATTGGCATCAATATACTGCGCCGGAATGACCGGTTTGATAACAGTTTCCACAATGGCCTCGCGCAGTTTCTCAATGGCAATATCCGGGCTGTGCTGGGTAGAGACCACAATGGCCGGGCAGCGCAGCACATTGCCATTGGCATCATATTCCACCGTTACCTGGCTTTTGCCATCAGGACGCAGCCAGGAAAGTTCCCCGCTCTTGCGCACTGCCGTCAGCCGGCGGGCCAGCGCATGGGAAAGGGCCAAGGGTGCCGGCATCAATTCTGCCGTTTCGTTGCAGGCATAGCCAAACATCATGCCCTGGTCGCCTGCGCCGATTTTTTCATCTGCACTGGCATCATAGGCGTTGTCCACACCCTGGGCAATGTCCGGGCTCTGTTTATCGATGGAGGTCAGCACAGCGCATGTGTTGCCGTCAAAGCCATAGGCCGGATTATTGTAGCCGATGCGGTTAACCGTATTGCGCACAATCGAAGGAATATCAATTTTGGCAGAGGTCGTAATCTCACCCATGACCAAAACCATACCGGTAGTTGTCGTAGTTTCGCAAGCCACGCGGCCCATGGGATCCTGCGCCATGATCGCATCCAGCACTGCATCGGAAATCTGATCGCAAATTTTGTCGGGATGGCCCTCTGTCACCGACTCAGAAGTAAAGACTCTGTTTTTCATAGCAACTTCTCCTTTAGCTTTCTTTAACCAATCCTTCTATCTGTATTCGTTGATTATACAATTAATTAAAAACAGGCATTATACAAGTTATACAAACCAGCCCCTTTCAGGCTTGCTTTGCAATGCCAAAATAGTATAACATATTTGTACTTTTTTGGGAAGTGTTAAATTGCCTTTACGCAAAATATTTTCTGAAAAAAGTTCATGTTCACAAATTTTTAATGACATTGTGCACTGTTTCGTGTAAAATAAAAAGCTGAATGACGCAGGCGGCGGACAACGTGTCTGCCGCAGAAAATCCGGAGGTGTTTATTCTTGAGCCGTATCAACCAGAAAATTGATGAATTCTGTTATCGGCATCCCAATTTTGGCATTCCCAACCTGATGAAAATTATTGTGATCGGCACAGTTGTGGTCTATTGCCTATATCTGCTGACAGGAGGCCAGTCCAGCGCCATCAGCTTTCTTTCCTTTAACCTGGTCGATCTGCTGCACGGCGAAATCTGGCGCCTGATTACATTTATCTTCGTGCCAACCAACAGCAACCCGATTTGGCTGATTATTTCCCTGTTTTTCTATTATTATGTCGGCACAACCCTGGAGCGGGAATGGGGCACTGCAAAATTCAATATCTACTATTTCAGCGGCATGGCGCTGACACTGTTGTGCGTCATCATTCTGTCGCTGGCAACCGGGGTCAATTACAGTCTGGCCAGCACCTCTTACATCAATATGTCCATGTTTTTTGCTTTTGCCATGCTCTACCCAGACGCCATTGTCCTGCTTTTGATTATCCCGGTAAAGGTCAAATATCTGGCGTGGTTCTTTGCCGCCCTGTTTGCTGTCGATATTCTGATCTCTCTGTTCAGCCTGAGCCTGTCGGGCGTTCTGCTGCCGATCGTTGCCCTGCTGAACTTCTTTATCTTTTTTGCCAATGACCTGCTGGCATGGATCCGCCGCATGACAGGCCGCACAGCCCATCGTGCATCTCCTAAAACCATTCATTATAAAAAAGCAGTCAAGGAGCAGATGAAGGACAAAGGTTATCACCACAAATGTGCTGTCTGCGGAAAAACAGACACCGATTATCCGGACCTGGAATTCCGTTATTGCTCCAAATGCAACGGTTATTACTGCTATTGCTCTGAGCATATCAACAACCATATCCACATTACAAACGCCCCCTGACAGGGAAAACAGTCAAAAAGCGGCGCAGGGCTGATGTCCTGCGCCGCTTCTTATATTCCCATGGAATACACGCCATACAGCTTGCAGCGCGTCTTCCTATAGCAGAAAGCATGTAAAGCATATATGCTTTACATGCCGTCACCCAGTCTGCATCAATTTTCACACCGCACTCAACTCAATCCCAAAAGTACCGCGCCATATTCATTGCAATAAGTGCCGTATACTTCCGGCGAAATAGAGAATGCCTGCGGCCCAGCCGCATAAGAAGCCAATTCATATGCCGGGAAAATAATTTCCATCTCCCCCGCCTCGTTGAAAAAGATACTGTAATCTCCATTCATCCAATCATCGATATAGGATGCATAATCATTCCAATAACTGTATTGAACTGCCAGGTCTCCATCTTCAATCTGCCGCATAATTTCATCAGAAACTGCCTGACTCAGCCCTTCCGGATCATCGGTCATTTCATCTATTGTAACGAAATACCCCTCTTTCACTGCAAACAGCTGCCCGGTATAGTATGCGTATCCATGGGCACCGCCGGTATAGATATAATGTGTATACCGAATGCTGAGCAACGTATCCGTCTGGCAGGTTTCATAAGTAATCTCATCCGACCAATGCGAACCATAACGCCAATCGTCAGACCCCACATTACGGTCATAATAATTTTGGGCATCCTCCATCGCCTGTTCCCAGCCTTCCACTTCCTCCTGCAGCATAGAATCCGTGTTGTCGTTGAACCGTTCAACGACAGTATCCGATGACACGTCATCGGATGACAAATACGGCAGGGAGTAACTGTACTTTCCCAACAGCACTTTCTGATCCACACTCTGATACTCTTTCTCAAACACCCGCGTGGTAATCGGAAGAGATGCGCTGCCGCCGGCACTGTTCATTCCAGCAGCTTCCCCAGCATTACCGCAGGCAGACAGCAGGCTGCATCCCACCGCTGCTGCAGCAATTAAACTCAGTGTTCTTTTCATGCGTATTCCTCCCACGGGGTCTCTTATTCTGTGCCTATACAAAATATGCTATTTCCCGGGAAAAAGAAAGTTCTCAGATGACATAAAGGTTACAAAAATATTACAAAACGTCATTCTCCTCCACCAGGTCGCGATTTTTCCGTTTTTTTCATTTCTTCAGCACCACCGGACCCGTTCGCCACTCTTCGCCAGGACGCATCGTTTTCCACCCCGGGCAGGCAAGCAGATAGCGTTCTGTCGCACGGGCCTCCAGGCCAAACTGTATGCGCGCAGAATCCGACAGCTTCTTCACATCTGCAGGCTTCACCAAAATCGGCAGCCGGGCCGCTGTGCGGGCCTGCGCTAAAATCGCTCTGCCTCGCTCATTACAGCCTATCAGGCGCAGATATGCAGGCATTGCTTGCGCAGCAGTACGGCTAACCCCCAGCCATGCACACATGGCAATGCGGCGCAGCCGGGAACGGGCATATCGCTTTGTCTTGGCCCGCTCCAGCCATTCTTCAAAAGACACCGCTGCCTGCGCAGCACGGTACAGTCGGTGGTGCAGCCCCTCCGTACAATCCGGCAATGCAGCAAATGCTTCCCGATCCATTGTGCGCAGCTGCTCCAAAAGCAGGCGCTCAGCTTCCTGCAACGTCACCGGCGCACGGCCTGCAGCAAACGCACCGCGATACAAATCCATTGTCTCCGGCGGCACAGCAGCCGCTGCAGCAGTCCAGTCACCTTGTTCCAACAGTTTCCGCACCGCAGAGGCAGAGAGATATTCCCCTTTTACCGCACCGCTGTCATGGCCCGCCCCCCGCCGTGCCACCGTAAGCACTGTACAATCCCATTTCAGGTGCCTGGCTGCCCGAAGATACTCAACCCCCAGGTTATTGTTTGCTCCATCCAGCAACGCCGCAGCTCTCTCTCCCAAAACTTCGCGCACCGCCGCCTGGCGGCAGGCCGCAAAAGACATTCCCTCATCCAGGAAACGCCGCAATCCGACACAGCAGCGCTCAGAGTCCAGACAATCCGCTACCCTCTGCAGCGCAGCCACATCACCGCACTCGCTGCCAAAAGCCAAATGCGTCACACACCCCAGGCACTGCATCAAATACACCGCGCCGCGGGCAAACCCCTCTGCTGAAGCAAGGGAACGCGCCACCGGCAGTTCCACAACCAAATCCGCACCGCATAAAAGCGCAGCCTCAGCGCGCACATGTTTTGGAAACATCGCCGGCTCGCCGCGCTGCACAAAATTGCCGCTCATCACGCACAGGATGCCTGCATTCTCCCCCAACTGCCGGCGCAATTCCGAAAGAAAATAGGCGTGACCATTGTGAAATGGGTTAAACTCTGTTAAAATTCCGACAATCTTCATGTAAAATAATTCCTCAAATAAAAAATTTTGCCCCGGAAAGACGAATATTCGCGAAATGCCACTTGTTTCTATGGGCAAAATAGTCTACAATAGTTTTGTATTCTTATTTTATTCTATTTCGGCGCATAATGCAATCCACAGTGCGCTGCAAACCAATGAAAAAGGAGAACATGAGATGAACATTCTGGTTATCAATGCGGGCAGCTCTTCCCTGAAATATCAGCTGCTCAACCCCGAAACGGAACAGCTTTTGGCAAAGGGCCTGTGCGAGCGCATCGGCATCGACGGCAAATTTACTTACAAGCCCCAGATCGAGGGTAAAGAGAAGCTGGACGCTGTGGATGTTGCAATGCCCACCCATGCCGAGGCCATCAAAACCGTTCTGAACACTCTGGTCGATCCCAAAAACGGTGTAATTTCCTCCATGAAGGAAATTGATGCCGTGGGCCACCGTGTAGCACACGGCGGCGAAAAATTCGCTCATTCCGCACTGATTACAGATGACGTAATGACAACCATTGCAGGCTGCATCCCCCTTGCTCCCTTGCACAATCCCGCCAACATTACCGGTATCAAAGCTTGCCAGGAAGTGATGCCTGGCGTACCCATGGTAGCCGTGTTCGATACCGCTTTCCATCAGACTATGCCCCCCCGTGCATTCATCTATGCAATCCCTTATGAATATTATGCGCAAGATGGTATTCGCCGCTATGGTTTCCACGGAACTTCCCATTCCTATGTATCCAAGCGTGCCGCTGAGATTTTAGGCTTGCCCATCGAGGTTCTGAAGATCGTCACCTGCCATCTGGGCAACGGTTCTTCCGTTGATGCCATCGCCGGTGGCAAGAGCATTGAAACTTCCATGGGCTTCACTCCTCTGGACGGCCTGCCCATGGGCACCCGCTGCGGCTCTATCGATGTCTCCATCATTGAGTATTTGATGGAAAACCACAACATGAACATCGATGAAGTAATGGAGATTTTGAACAAGAAGTCCGGTATGCTGGGTATTTCCGGTATTTCTTCCGACTTCCGCGATTTGGAAAAAGCAGCTGAAGAGGGCAACGAGCGCGCAAAGCTGGCCATCGATATCTTCTGCTACAAAACGCACAAGCGCATCGGTTCTGCCGCTGCCGCCATGAACGGCATTGATGTGCTGATCTTCACCGCCGGTGTGGGTGAAAACTCCCCGGAACTGCGCGAAAAGATTGCCTCCGGTTTGGACTTTATGGGTATTAAGCTCGACCACACCAAGAATCTGGTTCGCGGCGAAGAAGCAATTGTCTCCACAGATGATTCTCGCGTTAAAGTTCTGGTTATTCCCACCAATGAAGAATTGGTTATTGCTCAGGATACTGCCCGCATTGTTTTTGGCAAATAAGCAATATTTCACGAAGAGATGAAAAACATCCCGCCCCGGCTTCAGCCGGAGCGGGATGTTTTATCATTCAGATTCAGTATCAGCGTCCAACTCCGCTTCTCTTTCTTTTTCACGAAGCTCCTGCTGATTGACAATCTCTTCTTCATCCAACTCATGTTTAAATTTGATATGCTCCATAGCCGGCACATCTTTGGACGGAACGACACTCTTTCCATCGCCGGTAATCTCGCGTCCCAGAACATCTTCACCTACCACAACAGGCTTGAACCGACGTTTTTTCTCCAGCTCATCGTCCAGCACCAGTGTTTTATCCACAGCACTGTAATTTCCGCCGGTGCGGTTGAATGCATCCTGCTGCTCCTTCGCCTTCTCCCAGGGAAGTACGTCGCCCTCCTCTTTCAAATACTCCAAAAGTTCAGGGATCCCTTCACCGGTATAAGAACTGATATAAAAGATTTTACGGCAGCCAGCCAATTTCAGCCATTCCGCCGCCCGTCTCGGATTTGCCAGACGGTGGTCAATTTTTGTAACAATGCCGACCACCTCTCGATTTGCCAGTGCTGTAATGCAGGGAGGATATAAAGAATATGGCTCAATGGCGCTGATCAGCAGTCCAACAATATCCGCCTCATATGAATAGGTCGCCAATGCATGCGCTACCCGCGCCGTTTCGGCATATTCTCCCGGCGTATCAATAATCACATCATAACAATTGACATATTGGGTTTTATGGTAGGTCACAGTTTCACCGCGCATAGCCTGCGTCAGTGATGTTTTTCCCGCCTCACTCCGGCCCATGAAAATAATTTTGCGCATAAACTCATCTCTTTGTGATCCTGCAGGACGCAAAACCCATTTCTTCGCGGAAATAGCGCACGATTTCCCGCACCGCCGTCTCCACTTCCGCCAACTCACCGGTGATGATCAGTGTTCCGGAAAAGCGGTCCACAAAGCCCAAATAAATATCCGCAGCCTTTGTGGCGATATCTGCCGCAATCACCGAGGATTCATAAGGCACCACGGTCAAAATACCGATGGCTGCGCCGTCGTAATCAATATCCGGGTTCAAGCCCAGCTTTTGATAAATAATCGGCTGTGGGCCGCCGATAATATGCGCCAGGGAAATCTGGTTGCCGGGCACCTGCTCCTGAATAATGCGCAGCCGCCCCTCATCATCCGACGGCAACAGATCTCTGATATCCACGCCCATGTAATCTTCCTCCCATCGCTCATTCCAAAATGTGGAAAATGCCCCGCACAGGCTTGTGCGAAACATCAAAATGTATATTTCTATTCAATACTATTTTATTCTAATTTACAAATATGTCAATGGACGAAATACGCTTTTTTGAGCGAAATACAAGATTCTGTCGCAATAATCCAAATGCAGCATTAAAATTGCATTTATTCGATAAATTGTACGATTTATCCTATATATACGGCAAAAAGCCGGCCAAATGGCCGGCTTTTTGCTGGTTTTAAAAAGAGAGAGAGTAAAATCAAGTAAGAAAGGGGGGTATTTCCTGCTTGCAAGGATAAGATACCACATCCCCGTGGGAAAGTGATGAAGAAATTATAGATGTTTCGTGAACAATTTGTGAATGTTAAAGACTTGCCACCGCATTTTTCAGCCGAGCCAGGGCAGCTTCCAGCACACGGCGCGGGCACGCCAGGTTGATGCGCTCAAACCCCGCCCCTTCTTCTCCAAACAGGTATCCTTCATCGAAAAATAAATCATGAGCAAGCATCAGCGCTTCCAGCGCCTGGCGGTCCAGCCCAAGCGCCCGACAGTCGACCCACTGGAGATACGTTCCCTCCAGCGGCACGGCGCGCAGCTGCGGCAGCTCCTTTGCAAAATATGCCGCAACAAATCTGCGGTTTTCATCCAGATAGGCAAGCAATTCCTCCAGCCACGCCTCACCATGGTCATACGCTGCCTGACATGCCACATAGCCAAAAGGTGTCTGCATGGGTGTGGCATCTGTGCGCAGAATCTGAATCAGCTTTTTGCGCAGCATCTCATCGCGTACCACAAGATTGCTCAGGTTCATCCCTGCCAGATTGAATGTTTTGCTGGGCGCCGTACACAAAATCGTGCGCCGGGCCAGTGCACCCTCCAAAGCACCGCAGGATACATGGACATGCTCCGGATAAACAAGATCGAAATGAATTTCATCTGAAATCAGGCCCAAATGATATTGTTCGCAGATTTGGGCTGTTTTTTGCAGCTCTTCCGCCGTCCAGACACGCCCCACCGGATTGTGCGGACTGCAAAACAGCAATGCGGTGTTTTGCTTTTTTTCCGCCAGAGATTTCAGCAGGTCAAAATCAATAGCATAGCTTCCCTGGTCATAGATGAGCGGGCAACGAACCACCTCTCTGCCCGTGTTGGCAATGGCTCGATAAAAAGGATAATACACCGGCGTCATAATGATCACGCCCTCGCCGCGCTCCGTCAGCGCCCGAATAGCGCGCGGCAGCGCATAAACAATTCCCGGCGTCTGCACCAGCTCTTCCGGCGCCACCTGAAGCCCGTGGCGCCGCTGCAAAAATGCGCAGACGCTTTCCAGAAAGCCCTCCGGCGCACCAGCATATCCGGGAATCTGCTGCTGGATATACACCATCAGCGCCTCCTGAATTTCAGGGGCAATGGAAAATTCCATATCTGCAACAGAAAGCGGCACCACATCGCCGCACACCTCCGGTTTCTTCCGAACCATCATATTCCATTTTTCCGCTCCAGCAGGGCGGCGGTCAATCAGGGTTTCAAAATCATAACGCATTTCTTTTGTCTGTCCTTTCTGCACAGGCCTGCTCATTCCATGCCTTCCACTACAATATTGTCCATGCCATGGGCCTCAAATTCATTCAAATAGGCGTCAATCCGGCAATTCAGCTCCACCATGCCCACCGGTGTCTCTGCACTCACGCCTTCTGCTTCCATATCCCGACGGGCCAATTCCTCAGCCAAGATTTCATAAAACACCGTATCCTCATAGGCCATAATGGCCTCATGAATGCCGCCCTCATTGAACGCGCGGGACGGCACCGCCGCACCGCGCACCACATCCACCAGATCCGGCATATCGTGCAGCAGGCATTGCGCAAACAACAAACTCTCCACCTGATCGTAAATGCGGATACGATCCCCGCCGCGCGTCGCATTGAGCACCCAGTTGCCAATGTAGACCATATCCAACAGGCGCCGAAACTGCTTTTCACTCATTTGAATCTCCATGAAGCGCGTCTCCTTTTTGACAAAGTATTGTCATTCTAACAAATCGCTGCGAAAAATACCAGAGTCCGGACATACAAATCGGAAAAAATCGCAAAACCTTCTAATTTTTGCTTTATTTTACTTGTCGCAGGAAGGATTATCAAGTATAATATATGGTTGTCTATAATAAAGATAACAGGAGAAGGAGGAAAGCATAAATGGATCACCGCCCCATCGGCGTGTTTGATTCCGGTCTTGGCGGTCTGACCGCCGTGCAGGAATTAATGCGCCTTCTTCCTCTGGAAGACATTATTTATTTTGGAGATACAGCCCGCGTGCCATACGGCAACCGTTCTCCGGAAACCATTTTAAAATTTGCCCGGCAAGACCTGAACTTTCTATGCTCTTTTGATTTAAAAGCCATTGTGATCGCCTGCGGCACTGTGAGTACTACTTCCCTGTCTATCCTGCAAAAGGAGTACCATTTACCGATTATCGGCGTAGTAGAACCCACCGCTGTCCAGGCTGCCCGCTGCACCCGAAACGGGAAAATCGGCCTGATTGCTACGGCAGCTTCCATTCGCTCCGGCGCTTATGAAGCGCTGGTTCAGCGTGAGAATCCGTTGGCGCATGTGTTTGGAAAGGCTTGTCCGCTGTTTGTGCCTCTGGTGGAAAACGGGCGCTTCCGCCCGGGTGATCCGGTGATTGAGCTGGTTGCCGAGGAATATCTGCAAAGCATGAAAGATATCGGCGTGGACACACTGATGCTGGGCTGCACTCACTACCCGCTGCTCAGTGATATCATCAGCAAAATCATGGGGCCCCAGGTCACGCTCATCAATTCCGGCCGCGAAGCCGCCAGAGCGCTGAAAGCCCTTTTGATACAGCGCGATGCCCTGGCAAAAGACGGGCTGGGCGATGTGTCCTATTTTGTCAGCGATACCATTGACGGTTTTGAGGATATGGCCAGCCTATTTTTGCGCAGCAATCTCAAAGGCATGATTCAGCAGGTTGATATCGAAACCTATTGATGCAATATAATAATACGTACGAAAGAGAGCAGACACAGGCTATGGAACAAAGTGTGATGATTTCGATCCGCGGCGATCAGGAAATCCGCGGGGCAGAAAAAAACACAACTGAATTTGTAACAGAAGGTCGTCTGACCTCCACAGAATATGGGTATCTTTTAGAATATGAAGAGAGCGCCCTGACCGGTATGGAAGGCACTCATACAGCCTTTCAAATCCGGCCGGCCTCTGTCGCCCTGATTCGCACCGGGACATTCCGTTCGCAGATGATATTCGAGCGCGGCCGCAAACACTACTCCCTGTATGACACCCCTTACGGTACCATGACCATGGATATTATGACAGATGCCCTGCGCAGCACCATAACAGATGCCGGCGGCGAACTGGAAATCTGTTATGCCATCGAAATTGAGCATCAGGTAACGGGCGAATGCCGGTTTCTGATTCAGGTGCGCCCCAACGAAGCACCGCTGATTCAATGAACAGAAGAAAAGCACAAAAAGGATGGAAACGCTATGATCAATATGATTCAAAATGCAAAAGAGCAGGTGGCACATCTGGTCCAGCAGGCCTATGAGGCGGCTGCAGAAAAGGGACAGCTGCCCCCTGCCGAAGGAACCATCCACGGCAACGTGGAAATTCCCAAAGACAGCCGCAACGGCGACTACACCTCCAATTTCGCCCTGGCTGGAGCTAAGGCCCTCAAAATGCGGCCGCGGGACCTGGCCCAGCTGCTGGTGGACAATCTGACCTTAGACGGCACCTATTTCTCAAAAGCGGAAATCGCCGGCCCTGGATTTATCAACTTTACTGTCAGCGATACATGGTATGGAGAAGTCCTCTCCGCTGTGGAAAAGGAAAGCGCGGCCTACGGCACCTCGGGCCTGGGTAAGGGACAGAAAGTAATGGTGGAATTCGTATCCGCCAACCCCACAGGCCCCATGCACATGGGCAACGCCCGGGGCGGCGTGTTGGGCGACACCCTGGCCAATGTGCTCTCCCGCTGCGGATACGACACCTGGAAGGAATTCTATGTCAATGACGCCGGCAATCAGATTGCCAAATTTGCCCATTCCATCTATGCCCGCTGCATGCAGATGACCGCGGGGGAAGAAAATTACCCCTTCCCCGAAGAAGGCTACCACGGCGATGATATCAAAGAACTGGCCCGGGGATTTCTTGCCCAGGCCGAAGCGTTCCCCGGCGACACCTCCCAGGAAACCTGGGAAACCGCCATGGCAGAATACGGCCTGTCGCGCAACATTCCCAAAATGCAGGAGGATTTGAAAAAATACGGCATCGAATACGACCAGTGGTTTTTGGAATCCGATCTGCACAACAGCGGCTATGTGGCCGAAACCGTGGCGCTGCTGACAGAAAAGGGCTGGACCTATGAAAAAGACGGCGCCCTGTGGCTGAACACCTCCGCCCTGCTGCGGGAAAAATTCCTGCGGGAAGGCAAAAAAGAAGCCCAGGTGGACAAACTGGAGCTGAAAGACGACGTGCTGCGCCGGGCCAACGGGTTTTACACTTACTTTGCCGCCGATATCGCCTATCACCGCAACAAATTTGAAAAGCGCGGTTTTGACAAGGTCATCAACGTCTGGGGTGCAGATCACCATGGCCATGTAGCTCGTCTGCAGGCGGCCCTGGACGGTTTGGGGCTGGACGGCTCCGGCCGGCTGGTGATTGTGCTGATGCAGCTGGTCAACCTGCTGCAGGACGGCAAGCCCGTGCGTATGTCCAAGCGCACAGGCAAAGCCATTGCCCTCCATGATTTGCTGGATGAAATCAGCGTGGATGCCGCACGTTATTATTTCAACAACCGGGTCCCCTCCAGTCCATTGGATTTCGATCTTGGCCTGGCCGTTCGAGAGGACAGTGAAAACCCCGTTTATTATGTACAGTACGCCCACGCCCGCATCTGCAGCCTGCTGAAAATGATGGCTGAAGAAAACGTGACGGTGTCCCCCATGACGGAAGTGGATGTTTCCCTGCTCAACGACGAAGCCGCCCGGGACCTGATCAAGCAGATTTCCCAGTATCCCGATGAACTGCGCCTGGCGGCCCGGGATTATGACCCCTCCTGCATCAATCGTTATCTGGTCAATCTCTCCGCCCGGTTCCACAAATTCTACCATGACGACCGCATCAAAGGCGAAGAGAAAAATGTACTCCGCGCCCGTCTGAAGCTGGCAGACACTGTCCGCACCGTGCTGGAAAATGGTCTTGAAGTACTCGGTGTGTCCGCGCCGGAACATATGTAACAAATACAAAACAAACTTAAATCCCGCCCTCTCTGCAAACAGAAAGGGCGGGATTTTTTAGAACTGTTCTTCTGCAGCATCGACTGTTTCTCCCAGTCGGCACTGAAAATACACCATATCCTGCAAAAGCACACCATCCTCTATAATGGGGTGGTCATAATGCTCCAGGAAAAAGTTTTTGACCCGGTGAGAAAAAGTAAAGCCGCAGCGTTGATAGAAGGGCACTGTGCGCGGGCTTTCCCCCGTGCCAACCAACAGCAGCCTGCCGCCGCGATAGCGTTCCCGCACAAAGCGGAGCATCGCCCTTCCGTAGCCCCGGCGCTGATGCTCCGGCACCACTGCCAGGTTTTTGACCTCAAAAACGCCATCGTTCTCCTCCGTCACCACGCATACGGCCCGCAGGCCGCCGTCGTACAGGGCAAACAGCGTTCCCCGATCCAGATACCGCGCAATCATATCCTCCTGTTCGTCCGCCAACAGCAGCAGCGGCAAAAAAACGCGTTTTTTCTTCCGCACCTGCACAATGCGGATACTCATGTCTCCCGCAGCGCCTTCACAAGGCGCTCCTCCGGTGTCACATAGGCCGTTTGATAGGTGGTGTAAATTACCATGCCCGGTCTGGCTCCGGCGGGCTTTTTCACATAGCGCACCGGCGTATAGTCCACCGGCACGTTCTGTCCCTCCCGGGCCTGGGAATAATAAGCTGCCAAAAGGGCGGCCTCCGTCATACTTTGTGCATCCGGCGCATTTCCCTCCGTGTGCAGAATCACATGGGAGCCGTGAATTTTCTGCGTATGAAACCAATAGTCGCCGGGGGCGGCTTCTTTACAGGTGAGCTGATCATTCTGTTTGTTATTGCGTCCCACGCTGACACGCAGCCCGGAGGATGTGCGGAACGCCCGGGGTTTGATCGCACGTTTGATCTGCTTTTTTTCACCGGCATGCTGCTTGAGATAGCCGGACTCTTTTAATTCCGTGCGGATCTCCCGGAAATCCTGTTCCGACTCCGCCTCGCGCAGCTCTTCCAAAACGCTCTCCAGGTAAGCCAGCTCTGTGCGGCCCTTTTCCATCTGCTTGGCGAGCATTTTTTCCGCCGTTTTTGCTTTATTGTACTGCTTATAGTATTTTGCTGCATTCTGCTGCGGCGTCAGCAGCGGATCCAGACGGATTTCCACTTCAGGGCAGCCCTCTTCATAGTAATCCTCGCAGCGCAGCAGCGCAGCACCCTTTTCCATGCGGTAGAGATTGGCAGTGATCAACTCGCCGGCCTTGCGCAGCGCAGCACGACTCTGCGTCGCTTGATATTCTTTTTCCTGCAGCGCCAGCTTTCTGCGCACCCGGTCCCGCGCGCTGGATACCGTCTGATGCAAATCATGCCCCAACTGACGCATCCGCTCTGCTTTCTCCCTGGTCTCATAAAAGTCATCCAGCAGCGCAGAAAAATCTTCGTAACGCCGCACTTCAGCCGCCCCTTCGTATTGGGCAATGGGGAAACAGGCATATTCCACAGGCTTCCCCTGCCGCAGCAGCATCGTGGGTTCATAACTGCGGCTGTGCACGCGCTCAATCCACGCTTCCCAAACCGCGCAGAGACGCCGGCGGTCTTCCGTATCCAGAGCAAAAAAATGCCCGTCCGTTGCGCCGCAGGCACGGAAGGCAATTTCCCTGCACAACAGGGGCGACAAACCGAAAAAAGTGTTCAACAGCCAGCGGTCAATTTGCTCCTCCCCTTCCGCTTCGGACAGAAGGCGCTCAAATTCTCCCGCCTCCAGGGAAAGAGGAGACCGCTTTCCCGCCTGTGCCGGCGGTAAACGGTAAAACATCCCCGGCAGCAGCTGGCGCTTTTCAGAAAGATCCAGATCCACCCGGCGCAGGCAATCGACAATGCGACCGTCGGTATCCAGCAAAATCAAATTGGCCTGCCGCCCTATGGCCTCCAGCACCAGGGCACGGCGGCAGCGCTCGCCCAATTCGTCCCGTCCCTCCAGTTCCAGGCGCACGATACGCTCCATCTCCGGCTGTTCCACCGCCAGAATCTTAGCCCCCGTCAAATGTTTGCGCAAAAGCATGCAAAACATGGGCGGCTGGGCAGGGTTTTCACGCAAAAGCTTTGTCATCTGGATCCGGGGCTGATTACCGCCGGCATTGAGCAGCAGCCGTCCTCCCCGCTGCAGCAGCAGGATAATCTGATCGCGGGTGGGCTGCTGAATTTTATCAATCCGCGCGCCAACAACGGTGCGCTGCAGTTCTTCAACCACTGCACCCAGGCAAATGGCATCCATCGGCATACAATCATCTCCTGTTCACAAAACATACGCTGTGTTTATGCCTGGACGGCAGCCACAGCGCGCATAAAATTCTGTACAGTTTCCGGCGGATTCTTTGCATACAGAATCCCATAAGGAATCGTATATTCCCAATCTACCGGAATGGTCACCAGGGCTGGGTGCACATCTTTCCAGCACTCTACATTCAACAGCACCGCTCCTTCCTGCACACAGCGGTTATACACGGAAATATCATAAAAATGCTCCGTATCCTCGATGCGAATCTGTGGATGGTGCTGCTCCAAATCATCGCGCAGCCGATCATTGAGCGGGGAATCGCCCCGGCTTACCATCAGCAAAGTTTCCCCATATAAATCGCTGATTTTCAGCTGCTTCCTGCCCGCCAGGCGGTGATCCAGCGGCACTGCCACACACTTTCGATAAATGCCCAGGGGATAGAAGCTGCACCGCTTCAGCCATTGTGCGCTGTCGCACACGCCGACTAAAAAATCAAAGGTTTCTCCCACCTGCTCAATGATGGAAAGAATATTGTTATGATCGTCTTCAAACGGAACAACATTGATTTTATAGCGCGAAAACCGATCGCTCACCCGATTCCAAAGATCCATAAAAGGCTTGCACGGATTCAGCAGAGACGTGCCCACCCGCAGTGTGCATGTGCCTTCCTCCTGCAGCCGACGCGCCCGCTGCAGCGCTTTTTCCGCATAGGAAATCATGTATTTTGCATCTTTATAAATAGATTCTCCCGCACTTGTCAAACAAATGCCGTGGTTGGTGCGCTCAAAGAGGGTCAACCCCAGCTGCGTTTCCATTTGGTTCATCTGTTTCATCACCGCAGTAGAGGAAATAAAAAGCTTTTCCGCCGCTTTGGAAAAGCTTCCGCAGTCCGCCACACATACAAATACATTCAGCTGTGGATGATACATGCCGATCCCCCCTATATGCATAAACTTTTAGTTGACGCTATCATAACTTTTCAAAACTTCCCTGTCAAGGCATACCGCGCTAAAATAAAGGGGAAAACTCCAATAGAAAGGCGGTGAAGCGCATTGCATGCACTCATTGCATATTTCTCACGCAGCGGAGAAAATTATGTCAATGGCTCTATTCAAAATCTGGAAATCGGCAACACAGCGCTGGCGGCAAAACTGCTGCAGGAGCTGACCGGTGCAGATTTGTTTCAAATTGAATCAGCAACGGCATATTCTTCTCATTATTCCAAATGCATCGACGAGGCCAAAGCAGACCAGCGCCGAAATGCGCGCCCTGCGCTCAAGTACTGTCCTGAGAATATGGCGCAATATGACACCATCTATTTGGGCTATCCCAATTATTGGGGTACAATGCCCATGGTTGTGTTCACCTTTTTGGAACAATATGATTTTTCCCAAAAAACGATTTATCCTTTCTGCACTCACGAAGGCAGCGGCATGGGCCGCAGTGAAGCGGATATCCGTCAACTGTGTCCAGGCGCCGAAATCAAGCCGGGCCTGGCCATCCACGGCGCACAGGCATCGCGGGCAACCCCCGCTCTCGTCCAATGGTGCGGCATACTTGAGAAAACCATTTGACCAATATACATTTAAGGAGGAAATATCATGGATTATGTAACCCTAAACAACGGTGTAAAAATGCCCATTTTGGGCTATGGCGTATACCAGGTGGATGCCGCCGAATGCGAGCGGTGTGTCCGCGATGCAATCAGTGTGGGTTACCGCTCTATCGACACTGCCCAGGCTTATGGCAATGAAGAAGGCGTGGGTGCAGCAGTGGCCAAAAGCGGCATCCCCCGGGAGGAAT
The DNA here is from genome assembly GCA_904420565.1 of Candidatus Pseudoscillospira faecavium. Classification (GTDB taxonomy): domain Bacteria; phylum Bacillota; class Clostridia; order Oscillospirales; family Oscillospiraceae; genus Pseudoscillospira; species Pseudoscillospira faecavium. The sequence continues at coordinate 5,091 of CAJFVV010000063.1, read as the reverse complement.
TCTTTTTAACCAGCAAAATCTGGATTTCCAACGGCGGTTATGAAAAGGCCAAAGCATCCATCGATGATTCTTTGAAAAAGCTCGGCACCGACTACATCGATCTCATGCTGATTCATCAGCCTTTCAATGATTATTACGGCACATACCGCGCTATGGAAGAAGCATACAAAGCCGGGAAACTGCGCGCCATCGGCGTTTCCAATTTTTACCCCGACCGCCTGATCGACCTTTGCCATTTCGTGGAGGTGCCGCCGGCGGTAAACCAGGTGGAAACCCATATCTTCCAGCAGCAAACGGAAGCCCACGAAATTATGAAAAAGTATGATGTCCAGATCGAATCCTGGGGTCCCTTTGCCGAAGGACGCAAAGATTTCTTCAACAATCCGGTTTTGCAGGAAATCGGCGCGCAGTATCACAAGAGTGTTGCGCAGACCGCTCTGCGCTTCCTGATCCAGAAAGGCATTGTCGTCATTCCCAAATCCACCCACAAAGAGCGCATGGAAGAAAACTTTAATGTGTTCGATTTCACCCTGAGCGCCGCTGACATGGTGACCATTTCCAAGCTGAACGAGGGCGAAAGCGCATTTTTCTCCCATTATGACCCCGCCACTGTAGAATTCTTGACCAGTCTTGGCCGCTGAAAGGAGTTTTTCATCATGTCTGAACAGGAACACGGTGTTTTCCCTCTGGGCGAAAAAAACGAGGCGTTTGCCCAGTATTTTGTAGGGCAAAGCTATTTGAACATGCTGACCACCCAGGGTGTTGCCATCGGCAATGTGACCTTTGAGCCCGGCTGCCGCAACAACTGGCACATCCACCACAAAGGCGGCCAGATTCTTCTGGTGACTGCAGGCCGCGGCTATTATCAGGAATGGGGAAAAGCGCCCCGGGAGCTGCACCCGGGCGATGTTGTGCAGATTCCGCCTGAAGTGAAGCACTGGCACGGTGCCGCGCCGGACAGCTGGTTCACCCATCTGGCCGTAGAAGTGCCCGCCGAGGGTGCATCCAACGAATGGCTGGAGCCTGTTTCCGCTGAAGAATACGCCAATTTGAAATAAGTAAACGCAAGAAAAGGAGCGCTGATTGATGGAAAAAGTAACCGCAGGCAGAGATGCGCTGGGCACCTTTGCACCCAAATTTGCAGAATTGAACGACGATGTGCTGTTCGGCCAAGTCTGGTCCAGAGAAGAACAGCTTTCCGCACGGGACCGCAGCCTGGTCACGGTAATTGCCCTGATGGCCAGCGGTGTGCTGGACAGCTCTCTGGGCTATCACATCCAAACCGCCAAAAAGAACGGCATCACAAAGGAAGAAATGGCCGAAGCGCTGACCCATGCCGCCTTCTATGCCGGCTGGCCCAAAGCCTGGGCCGCATTCCGGATGGCCAAGGAAGTTTATGATGCCGAATGACCCCCCTGATTATCTACTATTCGTTCGGGGGCAACACCCGCCGCATCGCAGAGCGCATCGGCCGGGATCTTTCCGCCGACCTGTGCGCCATTGAAACTGCTGCGCCCTATACCGGCAGTTACACCGAAATTGTGGATCAGGGCGCGCAGGAAGTCAAATCCGGGTTTATGCCCCCGCTGAAACCCTTTGCCGCAGATCTGTCTCAATACGGCACGATCATCCTGGGCTCCCCTGTCTGGTGGTACACTTTTGCACCGGCGATGAAAACGTTTCTGCATGAACATCATTTGTCCGGAAAGCAGGTGTATCCCTTTGCCACCAACGGCGGCTGGCTGGGACATACCTTTCAGGATTTTGAAGCGGCCTGTCCCGGTGCGGCAGTGAAAAAGGGGCTGAGCGTCCGCTTTGACGGCACGCAGCTCCGCACCGAAGAAGCAGAAATTCTCAAATGGATAAAACACATCGGCAAATAACAGCAAAAGCCGAACCGCAGCGCGCTGCGGTTCGGCTTTTCTTACGGCTCGTCCATCATTTTAATAAACAGATCGTTGATGCGCTCCCGCTTTCCCTGCAGGTATAAATACCCAAACAACGCCTCCAGCGCTGTGGCTTCCTGATATTCTTTGCGGCTGGCATGCTGGGGAATGCTGTGCACATTGGCATTGCGCCCCCGCCTGAAAACCGCCTGCTCCTCCTCCGTCAATTCCGGCAGAATCCGCTCGGCCCGCCGCGCCTGTTCCGGCGCGCACACCAATGCCACCGTGGCCCGGTGCAGTCCCTTCCCCGTGGCCTTTCCATGCACGCAAAGCCAGGAGCGCACCAATACTTCATAAACCGCATCGCCCAAATGGGCAAGGCCAATGCTGCTGATTTCCTGCAAAAGCGCGGGCTGCACCGACAATTCAAAATAATTTTCCATCTTTCTTAAAATCTCCTAAAAAATATCTTGACTCCATCAAAAGGACATGCTATAATATCGCTGTTCGGTCGGGGTTCGACCTGAATAGTATACCAAATCCTTTCAGCAAAAGTCAACACGAGGTTTGTGCTTCGTTGGAAGCGTGATGGTGCCCCTTTGAAAATTGAATAAGAAATGTCCAGCGCACTCCTTCATGCGGGGGTATAGCTCAGCTGGGAGAGCGCTTGAATGGCATTCAAGAGGTCAGCGGTTCGATCCCGCTTATCTCCACCATCTTTTGTGCGCTGGACATTCTTAGATAACTTGCCTTGTTTCAAAACAAGGCAAGTTTTTTTCTTTGCCTGCCCCCTGCCGGGGGCAGGCTTTTTATTTTGCACAGCAAGCAATCCACCGAAACCGCACGCTCTCCTGTTTTTCACGCCGCTTTGCTGTGGCTGCGCTGATCTGCCCGGAGGGAGAAACCGACCGTTCCGCTCGGCTTTCAGACCATTTGTGAAAGAGAAAATTTCTTGTCATCTTTCCGCCAGCGGAGTATAATGAGCCATATAATCGATACATGATTACAACAACGCCGAAAGAACAATGTGATGATCGGGTTTTTCCAAGGAGGCTGCCCATGAAAGTAAAATCCATTTCCAAACGCATCAGCGCAGTTCTGCTCTGTCTGGTACTTGTGACAAGCCTGCTCTCCGCCGGGGCGCTGGCGGCGGATCCAGGGATCTCATACATAGATGCGGACGGCAAGCCGCAGACCCGCGACAGCGCCACGGCGGTTACAGAAAGTGTCACGGAGTGGGGCGCAAGCGACAGCGGCGAGCACTGGTATGTGGTGACTGCGGATACCCCTATTACCATCGACTCCCTTGTCACCGTCAAGGGCAACGTGCAGCTCATCCTGGCGGACGGGTGCACGTTGAACGCGGCAAAGGGCATCAACGTCACCGGTGACAACAGCCTGACCATCTACGCCCAATCTACCGGGGCGGACATGGGCGCTCTGACTGCCACCGGAGCTAATTCGCAAGCCGGCATCGGCGGCGGCAACTACGGTGCTGGCGGCAAAATTACCATCAACGGCGGCGCGGTCACGGCCAACGGCGGCGGCAACGGCGCAGGCATCGGCGGCGGCTTCTACAGCGCTGGCGGCACCATCACCATCAACGGCGGCGCGGTCACGGCCAACGGCGGCAGCAATGCCGCCGGCATCGGCGGCGGCGGCAGCAGAGGCGCTGGCGGCAATATTACCATCAACGGCGGCACGGTAAAGGCCACCGGCGGCTCGTCTGCCGCCGGCATCGGCGGCGGTGCAGACTACTTGAGTGGCGGTGCAGGCGGCAACATTACCATCAACGGCGGCACGGTCACGGCTACCGGCAATCGCAACGGCGCAGGCATCGGCGGCGGCGCAGGTATCAGCGGCGGCGGCGGCGAAAGCGGCACCTTCTCCACCGGCGATAGTGGCCGCGCGGTGATTTTCGCCAGCAGCATCAGCGACCAGTCAAAACAAGACAGCTGGAAGGGTGTCATCTTCCAGGGGGCTGATGGGCAAGTCTACGGCACCAGCGTCACCCCAACGGAGGACTTTGAAATTCCAGAGAGCTACACCCTCACCATCAAGGAGGGCCAGACGCTCACCATCTCCGAGGGCATCACCCTCACCAACAATGGCACCATCGTCAACAATGGCACCATCGACGGCACAGTCAGCGGCAATATTGTCGCTGATACCTATTACCTGGATACTAATAATGAAAAGCAAAACAAACAGGCTAACCTTGTGACCACCAGCAGCACCACATGGACCGGCAACGATCCGGACAGCGGCTGGTACGTCGTAACCGGCAACGTGACCATCGGCCAGCGCGTCAACGTCAACGGCGACGTGTATCTCATCCTTGCGGACGGGGGCAGCCTGACCGTCAATGGCGGCATTAACGTCACCGGCGGCAACAGCCTGACCATCTACGGGCAGGATAAAGGCACGGGCGCGCTGACTGCAAATGGAGAAAATGCACCTATGAGTCCTTCTCGAGCCGGCATCGGCGGAGACCAGTTCCAATCGGGCGGCACTATCACCATCAATGGCGGCACGGTGAATGCCACTGGCAGCAGTGACGGCATGGGTACCGGCGGTGCGGGCATCGGCGGAGGCGAAAGAGGCGCTGGCGGCGAAATCATCATTAACGGCGGCACGGTAGAGGCCACCGGCGGCGACAGGGCCGCCGGCATCGGCGGCGGCAGTGATGGCGCGGGCGGCAAAATTACCATCACCGGCGGCTCAGTCACGGCCAAAGGCGGCGGCTCCGGTGGTGCAGGCATCGGCAGTGGCGGAAGCGGCGCTGGCGGCGAAATTACCATAACCGGCGGCACGGTGAATGCCACTGGCAGCGGTTCCCAATACACTTACGGCGGCGCCGGCGGCGATGCCGGCAAAATTACCATCACCGGCGGCTCGGTCACGGCCAACAGCGGCAGTGGCGCGGGTATCGGCGGCGGCGAAAACGGCGAAAGCGGCAGCTTCTCCACCGGCGAGAATGGCTGCGCGGTGATTTTCGCCAGCAGCATCAGCGATAGCAATACTACCGATGACTGGGACGGCGTCATTTTTAAGGACGGTGCGGGAAAGGTGTACGGCACCAACATTGCGCCCATCGAGGACTTTGAAATTCCAGAGAGCTCCACCCTCACCATCGGGGACGGCAAGACGCTCACCATCTCCCAGGGCATCACCCTCACCAACAAAGGCACCATTACCGTAAATG
>CAJFVV010000062.1 GCA_904420565.1 Candidatus Pseudoscillospira faecavium | reverse complement strand
AGCACAGAATACACCGGCTTGGTAAACCCTTCCGATAGCTTCATAAATGTTGCCCAGAAAACCTCCAGGCCGCCTGCTGTCAGCAAAAAAATCCATGCCATAAAAATTCCTCCCAACACAAAAAACAGCGCCTGTTTTCACATCTTCAAACGGCCTATCGATGTGAAAGCAAACGCTTACTCGTCCACCCGGCGATGGACATACCATATCATGAATGTGCCTGCACTATACCATACCCTGCTGCAAAAGTCAATAGCGCGACGCTCCGTTTTTCGCTTTTTTTCCGGTTGTATCAAAGTACACAATATGATATACTGTTTTTGTAAAATTTGCAGTTTTTTCGTCTTTTTCCGGCCGGAATGGCCGGTCGCCAGACCTGAAAAGGAGTTTTCACTATGAATTATATCATTGACCGCCCAATGGCCAAACAGGCCGCCAAAAACTGCATGCGCACAGCCCGCGTCAGTCCCTATCAAATTGCGCTGGTGCTCGTGCTCATCCTTCTGGCGTTCAGCGTCTTTGAGCAGCTGATGACCACTCTGTTCGGCATTCCATATTATGTTGAATATCCGCCCGGGTACGGGTATTACCTCACTGTAAAGATGCCCAGCGGCATCAACTGGTTCGTTACCATTTTCATCTCCCTGGTGCAGCCCATCCTGATGGGTGGCTTTTACACCTATTGCCTGGCCGTGCGCCGGGGCAAGGAAATGCCGGTCACCACGCTGTTCGACGGTTTTTCCATCGCCGGCAAGATTATCCTGCTGCAAATCGTGATGGGCATTTTCGTCTTTTTGTGGTCGCTTTTGCTCGTCATCCCCGGTATTATCGCCACATACCGCTATCGCTTCGCTATGTACAATCTGGTGGAAAATCCGGATCTGGGCATCCTGGAAGCCATCAACATGAGCAAGGCCCAGACCGCAGGCTATAAATGGCAGCTGTTCGTGCTGGATCTCTCCTTTCTGGGCTGGTGGATTCTGAGTGCTTTTACCATGGGCTTGCTGTGCATCTGGCTCTACCCTTATTACTATCTGACCGATATCGCTTTTTACGACACCATCTGCGCCAACAAGGGCATCAGCCCCACCGGGCAATCTTTCCAGCAGAGCGGCCCTTCCGGCGGCAATCCCCCTCAGGGGCCGGCCCATTATGACTACGACTGGAACCACCAGAACAGCAGCTGGAATGCTGCGCCGCCCCAGCAAATGCCCCCTGCCCAGGCGCCCCGCCCGGAACAGCCGCCCCAGCAGCAGGATTCTTCCGCGCAGCCGGGCAGCGCACCCCAGCAGCCCGAGGAACCCTGGGAGCGCAAATCTGAGCAGGATCCCTGGGACCGCAGCAAATAACCCTTTCTTCCGGTTCAAAACGTGCAAAGGACACAAAAGCCGCCCGCAGCATAGGCTGCGGGCGGCTTTTCTCACCCATCCCGGCGCCGCGTCTTTCAGCCGAGATAGTCCAGCAATTCCCCTGCGTTGACATCGGGCTTGACCTTTTCCTTGGCCCACTCGATCACGCCATTTTCGTCGATGACATAGGTGGTGCGCACCACGCCCATGCTGACCTTGCCGCACATCTTCTTTTCGTGCCACACATCATAGGCCTGGATGGCCGTCAGCTCCGGGTCGGAGAGCAGCGTAAAGGGCAGCTCATACTTGGCTGCAAATTTTCCGTGAGAGGCCACGCTGTCCTTGCTGACGCCGATAACCGCCACATCTTTTGCCTGAAATGCGGCATACTGCGCGCCAAAGGCGCAGGCCTGCTTGGTGCAGCCGGAGGTGTTGTCCTTGGGATAAAAATACAGCACCACTTTCTTTCCCCGGAAATCCGCCAGGGAAACCATATTTCCATTCTGATCCGGCAGGGTAAACTCCGGCGCTTTTGTTCCAACTTCCAGCATTGTCTTATACTCCTTTCAAAAATACAAAATGATCAGGCGAGGAAGCCTCCTCGCTGTATTGAAACGCAAAGCGGTCAAAGCCCCGCATCTCTTCCGGTGCTTCCGCACATTGCTCCGCCAGATAGCGCACCATCGCTCCACGGGCCATCTTTGCCATGGTGCCTTTTTCTTTCCACCGCTCTGCTGTGCCTTCTGCAAACGTACAGTCCACCCAGCGCACGTCTGCCGGCAGATACGCCCTCACAGCCTTGCTGTATTCTTTCGAGGCAAGATTCACAATACAGCCGCTTTCCGCCGCCAGCGTCTCCGCCAGCAGGCCGCCCCAAAATTCATAGAGCGTTTTGCAGCGAAACCTCTCCAGCCGGGCCTGCATTTCCAGCCGATAAGGCTGCACCCCGTCAAAGGGGCGCAGGACGCCATAAAACCCGGAGAGGATCCGCAGATGCTCTGCCACATAGGCCAGCTCGTCCTCTGTGAACACGTTCGGCGCCATATAGCGGTATTGAATCCCGTCATAGGCAAACAGCGCCGGCGTCAGGCCGCTGTGCAGCTCCATATCCTGCAGCCGCTCATAGTTCAGGGCCGCAATGGCGTCATTGCAGCGCCACAGCGCGCGGCACCGGGCATAACTCAGCCCCCGCAGATAGTCCCGCAGCGTTTCCGCCTGCTGCAAAAACGCCGGCAGACTTGCTGCGGAAAAGGTATCGTTGTCCCGGCGCATTTTCTTGGCCGGCGAAATGATGATGCGCATATCCGCCACTCCTCCTTCTGACCGGCGGCCCGCGCTGGGCGGCCTACCGTTTGGCCGCCGCAAAGCGGCCTGCTTCCTGAATCCACCCCATCAATTCATCATCGATTTCAGCAGTGTTGGAAATCAGGACATGGTGCGTCCAGCGGTTTGGATAAGGCTCCGTGGCCACATCGACGCGCGGCGATTCCACTTTGTGGTCCAGCCCAAAGGTCACCACAAGAAAAGGCTCGGGGCAATCTGCCTTTTTCCGCACGCGGGCAAACGAAACGCAGGCAAACAAGCGCCGGTTATAAAAGGAAATCTGCGTTTTCTGCACTTTTATAACCGTGTTTTCCACCGTGCGGAAAACGCGCTGCGCGAGCGTCTCATATAATGGCAGCGCATCCGGGTGCTGCGCAAAAAAGCGCAGCACATCGGCGTTGATTCCCGTCCCGTCCATCGGCTTTTCCTCCTTATTATCGCAGAAAATCGGCGTTTTGTTTGTGGCATATCCCACAAAAACTGCAAATTCAACTCATAGAACCACGCACTGGAGCGTGTCCATGGTAATTGGGCTTTATTGGCTTTCCCCGGAGCACCCGGCAGCTTTCGGCGCAGCATTGTCCCGCTTCATGGTTTCATCGATGGCACGATTAATAAATGCTGTTGTACTTTCGCCTTGTGCTACAGCGTGGGCTTGAACAGAACTTCTTCGTTCAGGGGTCATTCTGACTTTGACTTCAACAAACTTTTCCATGTACTTCTTATGCGCTCTTTTTTGAGCTTCTGTCCTTTCGCCCATATTATCCTCCATCCTGAATATATTTCAAAATAGCGACAACTATCCATTATATTCATATTATAATACCATGCAAATCAATATACGACTACATACAATTATTACAAAAATACGACCATATATTTGTTTCATACGCCCATTGATATATACGACCATATATATTATTATAATATTGCAATTGCACGAAGGGCAAATTTCGACAGCCCGCAATTGAGACGCGGCACAAAAGCCGGCGGAAAGGAGGTATTGTGCCAAAAGTAGAGACGCCCAGCCGCTGTCCATTGCACCAGTGCAGAAAAAAGCCCCTCCTGTCTCAGCCGACAAGCAACAGGCAGGAGGGGCTACACCCCAGGAAGGGGACGGGAACAGTTTACCACGGCCCCCTCCCCAAAATCAAGGAGGAAACCATCGTGATCAATCAAAAAGACCTCGCCATCATGGATGCAATGATGGCCGCGATGACCCAGGCAGACGCATGGACAGACCGTTTGTCCAGCGACCCGGGGATTGCGGCGGCGGAAAACCGGTGGGACAAGGCGCTGGAGGCCGCCCGCCCCCACCTGCCCGCGGCGGTGTATATGGAGCTGTCCGGCGCGCGGGGCTGCGCGCTCTCCGCCTACAGCGACGCCGGAATTTTATATGGCCTGCACCTGGCGATCACACTGCGCGAAATGGCCCTGCAGCCCGTGGATCTCTCCTACTACTGGCTGAAAAAAGCGCACGCTGGGGAAACGTTCGCCTGAATGAAAGCGCATACCATACAAACAGAAAAAGAGGAGTAAGGGAGTGGGCGGATGACGTCTTTTTTGCCTTAGGCATAAAAAGACGTCGGAGCAAAGCGAACTTTGCTCCGACGTGGCGCAGAAGGAGGGATTTGAACCCTCGCGCCGGTTACCCGGCCTACTCCCTTAGCAGGGGAGCCCCTTCGGCCTCTTGGGTACTT
>CAJFVV010000061.1 GCA_904420565.1 Candidatus Pseudoscillospira faecavium | reverse complement strand
TTATGGCCGCGGATGGTTTGACCGCATCAGACGCCGCGCTTCCGCATTGGGACGGCTGTCCCTGCACAGGAAATCCGCCCAGGGGCGTGTTGCTTTTTCGGCCTCCCTGCGGCAGTGCAGCATCGTTTTTTCGTAGTTTGCAAGCTGCTGCTGCAGTGCTGGGATGCAGGTTGTCTCATCGCTGCTGCGGACGATGGCAGTCAATTCATAAATGGGCAGACCGATGGCATGTGCTTCTGTATGTACAGCAGCACAGCCATGGCCGACTGCATGGCACAAGGCAGCATCGGCGGGAGAAGCAACTTCCCGGGCCATGGCGTGCACTGATAAAATCCCTTTTTTGGCAATGGGCATTTTGATGGTTCCTGCCGCCCATGCAGTGGCCAGTTCCATTGCCTGCCGGGGCCTGGGATCAGCAGGATAACGTGCTTGCAGCGATGCCGCCGGCCCCTCTGCGCATGTGAGCGCCCAAAGAACCAATGTCCGGCGGTTTTGCAGGCGTATGCATTGCAAAAGGGGCTGCAGACACAGACTTTCTCTGGAAAAAAGCAGTTGATTGCCCCGCCGCAGCTTTTCCGCTGCATCGGCAAACAGGGGATGCTGCTCCAGCGCCACGGCCGTATTATCCATTGTCCAGATCCAATGCGATGATTTGCGAGAGCTGCACGTTGGCATCGCTCATTTTGATCTGGGCATCTTCCGGGTTGTCGCCGCGGGCCGGGGAGAAAGTTACATCGGACAGCACGACCCATTGGTCGCCGCTGTTTTCGTCTACGGTTTCTGAGCCGCGGTAGATGCCTTCAAAAATGCCGCAGGCTGTGAACAGCCGCACCTCTTCACCCCGGGCAATCTGGTTGTATTCAATAATATTCCACATGGGAAAACACCGCCTTTCTTTTCATTATAATATTATAACATATTGCGCGGGGCAGAGCAATCAGGTGCAGCGTATGGGCCTGGTTATTTCCGGGAAGGATATGGCAAACCAAACGAAAATCCCTGTTTCTCTGCACTGCCTTGTACAGGGAAACAGGGATTCTTTTCTTCATGAAGCATCCAGCAGGGAAAGAATCTCTTTCTTGTAGGAGAGAAATTCCGGGCTGACGCCGAAGGACAGGTCTCGGGGCCGCGGCGGCGCAATTGTCAGCTCTGCGCTGATGGTGCCGGGCTTGCCGGAAAGAATATAAATGCGGTCCGAGAGCAAAATGGCCTCATCGATGTCGTGGGTAATGAACAGTGTGGTCAGCTGCAGCTGCGCCATCATCGTCATATACCATCGGTGAATTTCCCGCTTGGTCAGGGCATCCAGGGCGGAGAAGGGCTCATCCAGCAGCACAACGCCGCGGGAGCCGAGAAAGGTGCGCAGCAGCGCGGCCCTTTGACGCATGCCGCCGGAGAGCTGGGCAGGATACTGGTGCTCCGTGCCGGATAATCCGAACTGTGCAAAGTAGGGTGCTGCCTCCGCCCGTGCGGTTTTTGCAGGCGTGCCGCGGATCACCAGGGGCAGGGCCACGTTGTCCAGGATCTTCTTGTGAGGCAGCAGCAGATCGCGCTGGAGCATATAGCTGATTTTACCCGGCTTTCCGGTGATGTCTTCCTCGCCGAGAAACACACGGCCCTGCTCCGGCCGTTCCAGGCCGGAGAGGGTGTGAAACAATGTGGTCTTGCCTGCGCCGCTGACACCCAGGAGACATACCAGTTCTCCGGGGGCCAGCTGCAGAGAGATATCCTGAATGATGCAGCGGCCATTATAGCATTTGGAAATCTGCTCGGCGCGCAGTGTAGCAGTGTCCTGTGTCATGCGGGCAGATACTCGTTGGAAAAGCCGGTATTTTCAGGGATAGGCTGCTCCACCAGGCCGTTGTCGTTGAGCCAGTTATAAAACGCATTCCAGCGGGCAGGATCGATATAACCCCATTGTTCCACTTCCGCTTTGTACTGATCTGCCATCCAGATCTGGCTCTGGACAATCAGATCCTCGCTGCCGGAAAGAGAGCCGGTAGTATCGCTGTCGATCAAAATATGTGCGGCTTCCTCCGGATTTTCGATTGCATATTCATAACCCTGAGCCACAGCGTTCAGGAATGCTTTTGCAGTGTCGGGGTGCTCGGACAGGAAGTCGTTGTTGGCGATAATAATGGGGGTATAGTAGTCAAAAACCGGGTCGATGTCTTTGAAATAGAAGTAGTCGAAATCCAGACCGGCCAGCTGGGCGTTGATACCGCCCCAGCCATAGTAGACCCAAATGGCATCGGTCAGGTTTTCCATCAGGGCGCCGGCTTCGTCTTCCAGCGTGTAGGGAATCAGCTCCACCTGGGAGAAATCGCCGCCGTCGGCTTCCACCACCTGCTGCATGATGGCCAGTTCAATGGCGCCATTATAAGTGGAATACCTGTGGCCTTCCAGGCCGCTGGGGCGATCCATTCCTTCACCTGCCCGGGAGAGAATGCCGGAGGTATTGTGCTGCAGCAGTGCAGCCACGGCGGTTACTCCCAGGGGATTTTCGCGGGCAAAGGCGGCTGCCAGATTGTCCTGAACGGTGACAGCGAATTCTACCTGTCCTGCGGCGCAAATGGCAGTGGCACCGTCCTCCGGCGGCTGTACAATGCTGACGTTAAGTCCGGCATCTTCAAAATAGCCGTTGGCAGCAGCTACATACAACCCTGTGTGATTGGTATTGGGAGTCCAGTCCAGGCAGATGGTAATATCGGTTAATTCTGTATTGGACGCACTGGAAGTATTGGCGCCGGGCGTACCGCAGGCGGTCATCCCCAGCACCATAGCGCCGGCCATACAGACGGCGGAGATACGTTTGCTTTGCTTCATGGTTCAGTCGTTCCTTTCGATTTTTTCATAGGCCTCCCAGGGCATAACGGCATGCCGCAGCACTGTGACGAGCAGCATCAACAACAAACTGATGACGACGATCACAATGATCACGGCGAACATCTTGTCAAAGGCATAGGCTTTGTTTGCGCGGGTCATATAAACACCCAAGCCTTCAAAACCGCCCAGCCACTCGGAAATCACCGCGCCCACTACCGCATAGGAGACAGAGACGCGCAGGCCGGAGAAGAAATAGCTCAAAGCGGAAGGAAATTCGAGGTGGTAAAAAATCTGCCAGCGGCTGGCGCCCATGGCGCGCAGCAAATCTGCCGTGGAGCGATCTGTGCTGGCATAACCTTCCAAAAGGCTTACTGCAATGGGGAAAAATGTGGTCAGGGCCACAAGGGTGATTTTCGGTGCCATGCCGAAGCCCATCCACAAGACCAGCAGGGGAGCCAGGGCGATGGTGGGAATGGTTTGGGTGATGACCAGAATCGGGTAAAGGGCCCGGTAGAGCCAGCGCACCCGATGCATCAGCGTTGCCAGAACCAGGGCTACAGAAATGCCGATCAATAGACCGTAGGCGGCTTCCTGCAGTGTCACAGCGGCATTGGCTGCCAGCACCGGTGCATCGGAAATCAGGGCCTGGCATACCTGGCGCGGGGATGGGAGCATGAACTCCGGCACAAAGCCGCCCTCGCTGGCGCCGCACCAGATGGCTACAACCACTGCCAGCGCCAGCAGAGCCGGCAATTTACTGGTGATGCTTTGTGACTTTTTCATCGATGGTCAGCACGCTGCCGTTCTCCTTATACACCAGCTTCACATAGCCGGAAACTTTGGCGCTGCCGGCTTTGGAGGCGACATAGACGCAGTTTTCCAGAATGTCCAGCAGCTGGTGCAGGTCATCGCCTTCAATCGAGGTTTCGCAGGGACCAACATAATAGTGCAGCCCGGTGGAGCGGATGTAATCAATGACCTCGTCCACCACGCGGACCGCTTCCTGGTCGTTGGGCATATTGGGTTCAATCTGGATGGCAATGCTTGTTTTCATGTGTTTTTCCTCCTGAAAATCAAAAAATCAGAACACCCGGCAAGCCTGCGCCGAACGGATGTTCTGATATTAGTCTGCAATATCAACGTAACGTCTCCCTGCGCTGGCATTATCCAACAGGTTCAAAGGGTCAAAGGCCTCAGTCGCCTTACTCTCAGCTGCGCGGCAGCCCCCCTGGCTTATGTACTTGTGGGTCTGTGTTCTGTGGGGGCAATTATAGCGCATTTGAGAAAGAAAAGCAAGTCCCCTTTTCGCACTGCCGGGTAAAAAGCTGCACGGGAAGAGTCTGCAGTGTTTTTCAAGAAGGAATGCAAGGACAGCCCCGCTTTGTGTATTCTGCAAAACTCTCCCTGGCGAGAGCCAGGGAGAGTTTCATTTCTATAGGGGCGCGGCTTTAGCGCACAGCCACCTGGATGGTGCGGGTGGCCAGCACTGTATCCTGCCGGTCATGCAGGCTGATGGTGACGGTGACATCGCCCAGGTTTTGGCCGGTCAAAGTCAGATCCACGCTGTCCTGATCGCTCCATTCGCCCCAGGCACACTGAACGATGCTGCGGGTGGAAGTTTCATAAGAAACGGAATAGCCCGACGGAATGCCGGGAATCGAGCAGGTCACCGTTGTACTGTCGCCGGGATTGAGGCGCACTGAGGTTTTGGAAAGGGAGAAACCGTCGGCCAAAGTGTCAATAAATTCCTGCACTACCGTGGAGACGCTGCGGCAGCGTTCGGTGCTCAGTTCAGAGAGCTTTTCAATAGGCACTGCCAGGTTCAGATTTTGTCCATTGCTGACAGAAGCCGAAGTGATGCCGATCAATTCACCCCGGGTGTTGATCAGGGCGCCGCCGCTGCTGCCACTGGAAATGGGTGTGGTAACTTGAATATAGTCCGTATCGTTGACGACCCGGTGCGCCGAAGAAATGATGCCGGCGGACATACTGCTTTCCAATCCCTGGGGATTGCCGATGGCATAGACCGTAGCGCCGGTATTCAGCGTGCCGGAATCATTGACAGCCATGGGGGTAAAACCGGTTCCGTCAATCTGCAGCAGGGCCAAATCGTTGTCCACATCGTAATCGTATACGCCGGATACGTCGTAGGTTGTGCCGTCAGTTGTGGTAATGGTGGCGCTGGCCGCGCCGTCCAGCACATGCCAATTGGTCACGGCGAGACCGTCCGCACTGAGGAAAACGCCGCTGCCGGTGGAGTGCGCTTCGCCTTCGTCATTATAAGTCGTAAGGGAAAAAACGGAGGGGGAGCATTTGGCGTAAATTTCTTCGGCGGTGAGTGTGCCGGAAGAAGCGGTGGTGAAGGTCAGTGCCTGGCGCTCCGTCACATCCACCATGCGCACTACAATGGCCGCCATTTCGCTGCGGCTGATATTTTTGCTGGGATAGAAAGAACCGTCGCTGTCGCCGGTCAGTACACCGGCGCGGTACAGAGTGTACACGGCGTCTCCGTAGCTGTCGGACAGGCGCACATCGGGAATGGCGCCGTCAGAAAGGGTATTCATCTCGGTCAGCGCTTCTTCAGGCAGCGCTGCGGCAAAAAGCACGGCAACCTGGGAACGGGTGATGGCGTTGCTGTAATCGCTGTAGGGCTCGTCGATAATACCCTCTTCCAGACAATAGTCTGCATAAACCTGCCACCAGGGGCTGCCTTGGGTGAAATTGGCTTCGCCGTTGGTGTAAATGCTGTGAATGCAGGCAGCGAGCTTGACGGCCTCTGCCACCGTCATGCTGCGGCTGGGAGAGTATGTACTTTCGCTGGTGCCGTCGATAAGGCCCAATTCGCAGCCTTCGATGACGTAATCTGCATACCAGCCGCCGATGTCGGTGAATTGGTTTTGGTAGGTATCCGATTTTTGGAAATTGTCCAATCCCGCGGCAAAGGCGCTGACGCACAGAGCGCAGACCAGCGCTGCACTCAGCAGCAGAGCGGTGCATTTTTTCAGGATTTTCATGCTTGTGTACACTCCATCTCTTAGGAATATCTGGATTCAGTATAGCACGCCGCAGCGCCGAAAAGCAACGCTGCGGCAGAAGGATTCAAAAATTGTTTACATTCTTTAGAAAAGCAGCAGCTTTAGGCGTCAGGCGCCTGGTGCACCGGGAAGGGGGCGGTAGCATGCTCCAGCCAGTGCTGCTCTTCTGTTGTCAGATGGGGGGAAAGGGCCTCCCTTACGGCGGCATGGTAACGGTTCAGCTGTTCCGTTTCCCGGGGAGAGAGCATTGCGGGATCAATGGCTTCGCGCTCGAAGGGAACCAGTGTCAGGGGAGCAAAGCCAAGATAGCGGCCGTATTCGTTTTCAAATCGCTCCTCACATACAATCAGATTTTCCAGACGGATGCCATAGCGGCTTTCCAGATACAGGCCGGGTTCATCGGAGATGATCATACCGGGTTCCAGAACGGCGTCCTGCCCCGCAGAGCGGAAGCGGAAAGAGTTGGGACCCTCGTGAACACTGAGCAGATAACCCACGCCGTGGCCGGTGCCGTGGTTGAAGTCCAGGCCCTCCTGCCACAGAGGCTGGCGGGCAAGCATATCCAGAGCGCTGCCCCGGCAGCCGTGGAGGAACTGTGCGTTCAGCAGCGCAAGATGGCTGCGCAGCACCAGTGTATAATGCCGTCTCATTTCAGGGCTGATGGGCCCCAGCACAAAGGTGCGGGTGATATCGGTGGTGCCTTCCAGATAATGCCCGCCGGTATCGCACAGCAAAAAGCCTTCGGCTTCCAGCGGAATATCACTTTCCTCAGTGGCGGAATAATGCACGATAGCGCCGTGGTGGCCATAGGCCAGGATGGGGTCGAAACTGGAACCCAGGTAGTGCGGCTGCTGGGCACGCAATGCTTCCAGATAAGCGGAAACGGAGCGCTCTGTCATAGCTGTTTTTCCAATTTCTGATTTCAGCCAGAACATGAATTTTGTCATGGCGATTCCGTCATATAGATGGGCGGTGCGTTCATTGGCCACTTCTGTGGGATTTTTGATTGCTTTTGGAAGATATGTGGGGTTGGGGGCGGAGAGAATGCGGTGCCGTGCAGAGAGGGTGTTCCACAGCGCACAGTTGGTTTTTTCTTCGTCCAGCCAGACAGAAAGCGTTTCCGGTATTTCGGCGGCCCAGGTGTATACACTAAAATAAGGTGACAGCGTGACACAGTCTTCCGCCAAAGCCTGGCGCAGCGTCTCCGGTATCACCGCGGTATTGACGAACAGCTTGGCCTGGGCAGCATCCACGGCAAGATAAGCCAGTGTCACCGGGCAGCATGCCACATCGCCGCCGCGGATGTTGAGCAGCCAGGCAATATCGTCCAGAGAAGAGAGCAGCAGCAGATCCGCGCCCTGTTCAGCCAGGGCGCTGCGCACAGCTGAAAGTTTATCAGCGCGGGATTTTCCGCAGTAGCGCAGCTCCAGTGCCCAGGCCGGTGCTGCAGGGAGCGCAGGACGGTCCGGCCAGATGTCGCCCACCAGGTCGAGCTCCGTGCGGAAATGAATGTTCTTATGGGCCAGCTTCTTTTCCAGTGCGTGAAAGCGGCGGGCTGTGATGGTGCGGCCGTCAAAGCCGAGACACTGCCCCTCCTGTAATGCGCTTTCCAGAAAAGCTTCTTCTGTGGGCACGTCTTTTTCGCCCATTTTGCACAGTGTGATGCCGCTGCCGTCAAGCTGCTGCGCAGCCTGCAGAAAATAGCGTCCATCGGTCCAGAGACCGGCCCAGTCCTGCAGCACAATGAGGGTGCCAGCACTGCCGGTGAAACCTGACACATAGCTGCGGCATTTGAAATAATCGCCCACATATTCTGAGCCGTGGAAATCGTCGGAGGGAATCAAATAGGCGTCAACATGCTCCTCTGTCATGCGCCGGCGCAGTGCGGCCAATTGCTCTCGCATTCAAATCACCTTTCTATCCATGAAAAAATTGGCGTGGGGTCTGGAAAGGCTCACGCCATCAGCACAAGTGCCTGGTTTAAATTGTCAATTACACCGTGAGGGACACTGGGAGCATATTCGCCGTCCAATGTCCAGGGCATGTCATTGTCTGTGGAGAATTCCACATGGGATACATGGCGGTATACAATACCGTGGTGGGTGTAATTTTGGGTCAGCAATGCGCCGGCCAAAGCCTG
This sequence comes from Candidatus Pseudoscillospira faecavium, assembly GCA_904420565.1. Taxonomy (GTDB): domain Bacteria; phylum Bacillota; class Clostridia; order Oscillospirales; family Oscillospiraceae; genus Pseudoscillospira; species Pseudoscillospira faecavium. The sequence goes on along the minus strand of CAJFVV010000061.1, from coordinate 39,412 downwards.
AATTTCCAGCGGATTTTTAGGGTTGCGGACCAAAAGCAGTTCATATTTCCCGTCGTTTAATTTCACCTCGTTGGGAGAAAGCTTCATCAAACCGCCGATAGAGGTGGAATTGCTGATGGAACCAAAGAGATAGTCTCCGTCCAGGTTTTCGCCGTCGGCTGTGATGGAAACAGAAAAAACCCGCTGGATGCTGGGCAGCTGACGCACAGCTTCCAACATATAGGCGGTGTGGCCCAGAGCGTTTTTCAAAGATTGCGGAACGGCATAGGAAGTTTGGGTAAACGCACCGAAGGAGGCGACATAGGCGAAATAGCGGTCATTAAACCGGCCCACGTCAATGGCGGTGGGAATGCCGCTGACAGCAATTCGGGAGGCTGCCAGAAGTTCCCTGGGCAGGTGCAGGCTGGCGGCAAAATCATTGGTGGTACCTGCGGGCAAATAGCCCAGAGGTGGTTTTGGGCCTTCGCATGCCATCAGCCCGCAAATGGTTTCGTTGAGTGTGCCATCGCCGCCGCAGCAGACGACGAGGTCGCTGTCAGGGCCAAGGGTGCGGGCCAGCTCTGTTGCATGGCCGCGTTTTTGTGTGGTATGGGCATCAACCAAGTAACCGGCGGAGCAAAAGGTGCACACTGCATCGAACAGGCCGCCGTCTGTTTTTGCTTTTGGTTTGGCCTTGCCGGCTTTTGGGTTGACAATCATCAGTACTTTCTTTTGCATGGCTGCAGGAAACCTCCCGGGAATCTGAAACGGAAAAGTGAAATTTTTATAAAATTCATATAGAAATGATTTTGTGAGAAAAATCTTAATACTTTTGTAATTATATCATAGAACATGTCTCTTGCAAAGAGGGCGAAAGTCAGGTATAAATATATATAATATAATCATACTACTGGCAGGGGATAAACAGCGCATTTCTGTTTTTCTCTGTTGCCGAAGGGGAGAGCTGATGTTCAAATTTCGCTATCATAAAAATTCGTATCTTCGGTGGGGTATCACAGCTTTTTTAACTGTAGCGGCGATTCTGGCGCTGTATGATATTTTGTTTGGCGAACACAGAATTGCCGGGTATCTCGGAGTGCTGGGTACGATTGTAACACCGGTAGTCTACGGCGGCGCAATTGCTTATCTTCTGGCGCCGATTGTGGATTTCCTGGAGAGAACGGTCCTCAGTCCCTGGGCCCGCAGTGGGCAGGAATGCAGGAAGCAAAAGGCATGGGTGCGCGTGCTGAGTGTGCTGCTGACATTGGCCATTGTCCTTGGCGCTGTGGCGCTGCTGCTGTTTTTCCTGATTTCAGATGTGGCTTCCAGCATCGTACAGCTGTCGCAGAATATCGCATTGTATGTGCAGATTGTGCAGGAATGGCTGCAGGGAATGGATGGAGGATGGACGCTTCCGCCTGAGATTATGGATAAAATCGAAACCCTCTATGCACAGGCGATGAATGCGTTCAATGAGATGAGCACCATTGGGCTGTCGGAAATCGTTGCGGCACTGTTTGGCGGCGTCATGGGCGTCATTGGCTTTTTGGGTAATCTGGTGGTCGGTATTGTCATTGCCGCCTATATGATGGGTATGAAGGAGACTCTTGCGGCCCAGGGGAAAAAGATCATCTGCGCAGTTTTTGAGAGACCTTATGTAGAGCGGATTATGGATGCGGTGCATTATGCAGACAAGGTGTTTGGCGGATTTATCCGCGGCAATATTGTAGTGTCCGTTTTGATCGGCGTAATTTGTTTTATTGCGCTGCAGATTATGGGAATTCCCTATGCGCCGCTGCTGGGCGTGCTGTTGGGCGTGACGAATATGATCCCGTTCTTCGGCCCCTTCCTGGGCGCGATTCCAAGTGCCATTTTGATCTTCCTGATCGACCCAATTAAATGTTTGGAGTTTATCATTTTTATTTTGATTCTGCAGCAGTTGGACGGCAATATCCTCACGCCCAAGATTTTGGGTGATTCGACGGGACTCGCCAGCCTTTGGGTGATTATTTCCGTTTTGGTCGGCGGAGGATTGTTCGGCCCCATCGGCATGCTGCTGGGCTGCCCGGCTTTTGCGCTGCTGTATGCGCTGATTCGCCTGGGCGTGAATAAAGGCCTTGAAAAGCGCAAGCTGCCTGTGCCGACGGACGTATACCGCGAAGAAGGGGTGCCAAAGGGCGAGCCGGAGGAAACGGATTTGCTGTAACGGCCGAAGTGGCAGAAAAAATGAAAAGGGGCGCGCTTTCCGCGCCCCTTTTGTTTTCAGAAGAAGGCAGCAGCCTGCGGCGGTTGCTGTGTCAAGGATGATTTTTGAGAAACTGCAAAGAATAAGGCGGAAAACCTGCAAAGGCGGTGATGTGTTTTGGAGAGACAGATCTTTGTCAAAAAAATAAAACGGCTGTCTGCGCTGTTGTTGGCGCTGGCTATGTGCGGCGGGCTGTTTGCGGGCTGCGGGATAGCAGGTCAGCGCACTGAGGGAGAAGCTGAAGGCGGCAGCGGGCACCCGGGTGTGCTGAATGTGCATATTGAAACCAATGTGCAGTCGCTGGATCCGCAGGAGGCGACAGATGGAACTTCTTTTGAAGTGATTGCCAATTTTACCGACGGCCTGACGCAGCCGGATGCAGACGGCCAGCCTGTCGCCGCCCTGGCAGAGCGCTGGGAGACCAGCGAGGATCAGATGACCTGGACCTTTCATCTGCGCCGCGGCGCCACCTGGTCTGCTACCGGCAGTCCTGTGACGGCCCATGATTTTGTGTATGCCTGGCAGCGGGCGGTGGATCCGGAGGTGGCCTGCGAATATTCCTATCTTTTTTCCGATATTGGCCAGATTGTCAATGCTGCGGAAGTCATTGCCGGGACGCAGGACAAAAGCGCACTGGGCGTAGAGGCGCGGGATGATTACACTCTGGTGGTGCATCTGAAAGCACCGGTGGCCTATTTTCTGTCGCTGATGTATTTCCCGGTGTTTTATCCCATGGAAGAGGCATTTTTGGAGCAGTGCGGTGATGCCTATGGGACCTCGCCGGAAACAGTGCAGTCCAACGGCGCTTTTGTGATGGCACAATATGAGCCGGCTTCCACAGAATTTACGCTGGTGAAAAATGAGGCATACTGGGATGCGGACCGGGTGCAGCTGCAGCAGCTGCATTATCAGCTGGTGCAGGACAGCCAGCAGGCGCTGCTTTCCTATCAGGCAGGGGATTTGGATCACATCATCATCTCCGGCGATCAAATGGATCAGGTGGCCGGGGATCCGGAATTTTCCACATGCAACGCGGGCTATTTGTGGTATTTGTCTGTGAATATCAGTCAGGTTCCCGCTTTGGAAAATCTCAATTTGCGCCTGGCGCTGGCCAATGCCATCGACCGTGAAACCATGATGGTCAGTGTTGTCAAGGATGGTTCTCAGGCGGCCTATTTCGCTGTGCCGGACGGATTGGCGGTGGGGCCGGATGGAAAGGATTTTCGCGAAACGGCGGAGGATTATTCTGACGTGATCGGCTACGACGTGAAAAAAGCCCAGGCCCATTTGGAGGCAGCCAAAGAGGAATTGGGCGTGGCCTCGTTTACCTTTGATATCATTGTGGATGATGATGCCCAGCCCCAGCAGGTTGCGGCTTATTTGCAGCAGCAGATAGAAAGCGCGCTGCCGGATGTGAAGATTAATATTGTTATTAAACCCAAAAAGCAGCGGGTGCTGGACTGCCAGCAGGGAAATTTTGAGCTTGCGCTGGCTCGCTGGGGCCCGGATTACGCCGATCCCATGACGTATTTAAGCATGTGGAAAACGGGCAACAACAATAATTATGGTTTATGGAGCAACGCCGCATATGATGCGCTGCTGGAAAGCGCGACCACCGGAGAAGCAGCTGCTGATCCTCAGGCGCGCTGGGAGGCGCTGCATCAGGCAGAGGCGATTGCTGTGCGGGAGATGGTGATTATCCCCCTCTACGAAAAAAACAACGCCATGATGACAAAGGGCTATGTCTCCGGTATTGAGTTTCATCCTGTGGCCATCGGCCGGGTGTATAAAAACGCGGCGGTGGTATGAGAAAAATTGATGGTATGGGCTGCGCCCGGGCCGGGCGGCTATGAAAAGGATGCGTGACAGTTCGATGTCACGCATCCTTTTTTACATATCAGGGCGAGAAAGGGAAACAGTATATATCAAGCATGACTTTGCTTGCATGGAGTACGGCGGACTGCACAGACGCATGAGACGCTGTGCCGCAGGTTCGTGCACTGAAATTTTGAGCGCCATGCTTTTGCATAGCAAAACAGGGAGGAAACACGGTGAAAACATATATCCTCAAGCGCGTGCTGATTTCCTTGACAACGCTGCTGGTCATTTTGCTGGTGCTGTTTACCCTGCTGCAGCTGATGCCCGGCTCTCCTTTTCACGATGAAAAGCTGACCGATGCGCAGCGGGCGCTGCTGGAAGCGAAATACGGGTTGGATCAGCCTGTGATTGTTCAATTTTTCCGCTATGTGGCCAATATGCTTCAGGGGGATCTGGGTGTTTCCTATAGCATCAGCAAAAATACGCCCATTACGCAGCTGCTGCAGACGCGGCTGCCCACTTCGCTGAGAATCGGCGCCCAGGCGATTTTGCTTGGCACAGCAGTGGGGTTGCTTTTGGGCGTTGTGGCCGCGCTGAAGCACAACAGCTTTTGGGATACGCTGTGCACGGCGGTGTCGGTGCTGGGAGTATCGGTGCCTTCTTATGTGTTTGCACTGTTTTTGGCCTATCTCTGTGGTTTTCGGCTTGGCTGGTTCCCGCAGCTGTACCAAATGGCGCATCCGCTGCTCTCCAGCATATTGCCTTCGGCGGCGCTGAGCGTGTTCACCATTGCTTCGGTTGCCCGGTTTGCCCGCGGCGAGCTGCTGGAGGTACTGGGCAGCGACTATATGCTGCTGGCGGCCAGCAAGGGATTGCCAAAGCCGCTGCTGATTGTGCGCCACGCTTTGCGCAATGCACTGATTCCCATTGTCACGGTGCTGGCGCCGCTTGTGGTCAGCCTGATGACCGGATCTTTGGTTGTGGAAAAGATTTTTGCCATTCCAGGTGTGGGTTCTTTGATGGTGCAGGCCATTCAGTCCAATGACCACAGCGTAACCATTGCGCTGGCGTTTGTATACTCGGCGCTGTATATAGGCATTATGCTGGCGGTGGATATCCTGTATGGATGGATTGATCCGCGCATTCGTTTGGCAAAGGAGGATGGGCGTGGATAAGCAGAGAGAAACGGAACGTGCAGCGGATGGAAAATCGTTTGCCTGGCGCAGCGATGATTTTCAGCTGTACGGTCCTGCCGCGGCGGAAGCGGATGCGGTTTTTCAGGCGCCGGGATTCTGGAAAGATGCTTGGATACGCTTTCGCAGGAACAAAGGCGCGGTGTTTGGACTGATTTGTATTATTGTAATTGTCGTTCTGTCGTTGGCCGGACCTGCCCTCAGCGACTACACCTATTATGGACAGATCACCCAGCAGCAGAATCTGGCGCCCCGTATTCCGATTCTGGAAAACCTCGGCATCTTTGACGGCACCTATATTCTGCATACCACCACTGGAGATGTCGTCCGAAATGGTTATTTGGAACAGGGATTCGGCGATGTGTACTATTGGTTCGGCTCGGATACGCTGGGCCGCGATCTCTGGACCCGCACCTGGATGGGTGCGCGTATTTCCCTGTATATTGCCCTGGTGGCAGTGCTGTGCGACATGGCCGTCGGCATGGTTTACGGCCTGCTTTCCGGCTATTACGGCGGGAAGGCGGATCTTCTGCTGCAGCGTTTTGCAGAGATTGTCAATTCCATTCCTTCCCTGGTGATTGTCACGCTGCTTTTGATTGTCCTAGCGCCGGGGCTGCAGACCATCACGCTGGCGCTGATTTTGACGGGCTGGGTGGGGATGAGCCGCATTGCCCGGGCGCAGATGCTTAAGCTGAAGCAGCAGGAATTTGTACTGGCGTCCCGTACTTTGGGAGCAAAACCGCGGCGGATCATCTTTCGCGAGATTTTGCCCAATAGTATTTCCCAGATGATTACCAATACCATGTTTTCTGTTCCGAGCGCTATTTTTACCGAGGCGTTTTTGAGTTTTGTGGGGCTGGGCGTTCCGGCGCCCATGTGCTCGCTGGGGTCGCTGATTTCCGATGCCTATCGGGTATTTACGATTTACCCTTATCAAATTCTGCCGCCGGTGATTGTGCTGGCGCTGCTGATGATGTCCTTCAACCTGCTGGGCGATGGCCTGCGGGATGCGCTGGACCCAAAGATGAAGCAGCTGTGAGGAGGTTTGTGCGATGGCGAAGCGGGAAAAGATTCTGGAAATTCGCAACCTGTCCATTTCTTTTGCCACAGGAGAGGGCATACTGCATGCGGTGCGCGGGGTGAATTTGGATGTGCACCGGGGAGAAACCGTAGCCATTGTGGGAGAATCAGGATCCGGCAAATCGGTCACGGCCAGGGCGGCTATGGGCATTCTGGCGCCGAACAGTCATGTGGACAGCGGCACCATGAAATTCTGGTATGAAGAAGGGACGGGAGATACACGCTGCCGGCGGGAGGCGGATCTGCTGCGCATGTCTGAGCGGGAGCGGCGCAGGGCTGTCAATGGCCGGCGTATTGCCATGGTGTTTCAGGATCCCATGACGTCGCTGGATCCCACGATGGCCATTGGAGAACAGCTGATGGAGGGGATGCGCTGGCACAACCGGCTGTCCAAAGCGCAGGCGCGCAGGAAAGCAGTGCAGCTGCTGGAACTGGTAGGGATCCCAGAGGGGGAGAGACGTCTGAAACAGTATCCGCATCAATTCTCCGGCGGGCAGCGCCAGCGGATTGTCATTGCCATGGCACTGGCCTGTGACCCGGAACTGCTGATTTGCGACGAACCCACGACAGCCCTGGATGTGACCATCCAGGCGCGGATTTTGGAGCTGATTGCCCGGCTGCAGAAAAAACTGAATCTTTCTGTGATTTATATCACCCACGACCTGGGGGTGGTGGCCAAAGTGGCCGATTTCGTGCATGTGATGTATGCCGGGAAAATTGTGGAGAGCGGCACGGCGGAGGAAATTTTCTACGACCCGCGCCATCCTTATACCTGGGGGCTTCTGTCGGCCATACCGGATTTGCACGAAAAGGGGGAGCGCCTGTATACGATTCCGGGCACACCGCCCAACTTGCTGCATGAAATCCTAGGCGATGCCTTTGCCCCGCGCAACCGTTATGCGCTGAAAATCGATTACCGCAGGGAGCCGCCGATGGTCCGCCTGTCCGATACGCACAGCGCGGCAACCTGGCTGCTGGATGAGCGGGCGCCCCATGTGGAGCTGCCGGCGGCGCTGCGAGCCAGAATTGCCCGCATGAAGCAGGAAGGGAATGTGCTATGATGGAAAAAACATGTGATATAAAACGACAGCCTCTTTTGCAGGTGGAACACCTCAGACAGTATTTTCCCATCAGCCGCAGGCATGTGGTTCGGGCAGTGGAAGATGTTTCCTTTTCCGTTTATCCAGGAGAAACCTATGGCTTGGTGGGGGAGTCCGGTTCCGGAAAGTCCACCATCGGCCGGACAGTCATTCGCCTGTATCGCCCGACGGCTGGGCGTATTCTCTTTGATGGGAAAGACATTTCCGGTGCAATGGATGCCCTCACCGAAAATGACCTGCGTGTTCAGATGCAGATGATTTTCCAGGATCCCATGGCCTGCCTGAATCCGCGCAAAAAAGTGGGAGATATTGTGGCTCAGGGACTGGATATCCATCATATGTATGCATCAGCCGGTGAACGCGCTGAAAAGGTTGCGCGGATTTTGCGAAAAGTAGGACTCGCACCAGAATATGCGTCCCGCTTTCCCCATCAGTTTTCAGGCGGACAGCGCCAGCGCATCGGTATTGCCCGGGCGCTGGTGATGCAGCCCAAACTGATAATTGCAGATGAGTGCATTTCTGCGCTGGATGTTTCCGTTCAGGCGCAGGTGATTAACCTGATGAAGGAAATTCAGCAGGAGACGGGCAATGCTTACCTGTTCATCGCCCACGATTTGTCTATGGTGCGCTATCTTTCCCACCGCATCGGCGTGCTGCACATGGGGTATCTGGTGGAAAGCGGCACGGCAGAGGAAATTTTCGAGCAGCCGGTGCATCCTTATACCAGAAGTCTTCTGTCTGCCATTCCGCAGCCGGATCCCAGGGCGGAGCGGCGGCGCAGAGTGCTGCAATATGACTATCAGACCAGTGGAATGGATTATCAGCAGGGGCACTGCCATAAAATTGGCGCAAACCACTGGGTACTTGCCACGCAGGAAGAATATGAAATGTGGATGCGGCAGTGCAGTGTATAATCCAGGGGCGGGCGGCGAGTGGAGTATATCCGACTCGCTGCTTTCTTTTCCCATGTGGTCGGCGTTATATCACAGTATTTTCAATAAAAAATCCCTGCTGTTTCGGGCAAAATCCTAAAAAATTTAACAGAATGGACAAGATTTTCCTGTTTTTTTCTGTAACTTTACCAAAATCAAATTTTTGTCTTGTAATTGGGCGAAAAAAAGAGTACACTACATCAGACAATTTAATAATGGGAGTCGTTCATACCAGTTGTAACGCCGGAAGGACATTCCGGCGGAAGGAGAAGAAGCGAATGAAAAAGCAAAACATTGCGCTCCTCCTGTCTGCAGCCATGATGGTTACGGCACTCAGCGCTTGCGGAGGCCCAAAATCTAATGGCAGCGGCAGCGACGACGCGAACACTTCCAGAGCTGACAGCAACGAGATTGCTGTCGGCATTGCTCAGGATCTCGGAGACAGTCTTGACCCTTATCAGATGACCGCGGCAGGAACCAGAGAGATCTTATTCAACGTGTATGAAGGCTTGTACAAGCCCACATCCAGCGGTGATTTTGCGCCTGCTTTGGCAGAGAGCTACGCCGTTTCTGAGGATGGTCTGCAGTATACCTTCACCATCCGCGATGGCGTGCAGTTTCACAATGGCACTGCCATGGATGTGGACGACGTTGTTTATTCTTTCAACACCTGCGCCGCTACCACTGTGGATTCATCCCTGGCAGCGGCGCTTTCTAATGTGGTCTCGGTGGAAGCGACGGACGAGCATACGGTAACCATTACCCTTTCTGCGCCAAACAGCGACTTCCTGGCGTATGTCGCATCGGTTTACATTGTGCCGGACGATTATACAGATCAGGCGACGGCCCCTGTGGGTACGGGGCCGTTTATGTATGTGTCCCGCAGTGTGCAGGAGAACATTATTTTTGACAAGTTTGACGGCTACTGGGGCGAAGCTGCCAAGGTGGACCGCGTGACTTTCAAAATTTACGAAGACTCTTCTGCAATGATGACGGCGCTCAACGGCGGAGCTGTGGACATCGTCACGCACCTTACGGTTTCCCAAACCCAGAACCTGAGCGATCAGTACACGGTCCTGGAGGGAACCATGAATCTGGTGCAGGCACTGTATCTGAACAATGCACAGGCGCCTTTTGACGATGTGCGGGTGCGCCAGGCGCTGTGCTATGCCATTGACAAGGATGCCATTCTGGAGCTGACGGCCGATGGGCACGGTGCAAAACTGGGTTCTTCCGTGTATCCTGCGTTCACCAAGTATTTTGATGACAGTCTGACGGATTATTACACATATGATCCGGAAAAAGCAAAGGAGCTGCTGGCAGAAGCGGGCTATGCAAACGGGTTCAGCATGACCATCACGGTGCCTTCCAACTACACGCCCCATGTGGATGTTGCCCAGGTCTTGGTGGAGCAGCTGGGCGCTGTGGGAATCACAGTGCAGCTGCAGGAGGTGGAGTGGAACACCTGGCTGCAGGATGTATATCAGGGCCGCAATTTCCAGGCCACTGTCGTCGGCTTTGATGCAGCGACACTGACGGCTAATGCCCTGCTGCAGAGATGGACATCGGACTCCGATGTGAACATGATCAATTTCAGCAATGCGGAGTATGACAGTCTCATTGCCCAGGCCAACGCCACCACGGACGATGCGGCCCGCACGGAACTTTATCTGCAGGCTGAGCGTGTTTTGACGGAGCAGGCCGCCAATGTGTATATCCAGGATCTGGCGGATATGGTGGTCATCAATAAGAATTTGACGGGATTCCAGTTCTATCCCCTGTATGTACTGGATCTGTCAGACATTGCCTATGTGAATTAAGAAAACTTTTGGAAAGCGAAAAGGAGGCGGGGAGATGCACTATTTATTGAAAAAATTCTGCACTCTCATTATTACATTGTTCATTGTTTCGCTCCTCGCCTTCTGCGCTTTCCAGCTGATCGGTGATCCGACCACATCCATGCTGGGCACCAATGCAACACCGGAACAGGTGGAAGCTCTGCGCCATGAGCTGGGCTTTGACCGCCCTCTTCTGGTACAGTATGGGGACTGGCTTATCCATTTTGTGCAGGGGGATATGGGCACATCCTACAGCTATAATATGCCGGTTTCTGAAATGGTGGGCAGCCGGATCATGGTCACATTTATCATGACTATGATGGCCTTTATTATGACGGTGGTGGTATCCATTCCGCTGGGAATTTTTGCGGCCCGGCGGGAAGGCGGGGTTTTTGACCGCATTATCACTGCCTTTGACCAGATTGTGATGTCGATTCCGCCTTTCTTTATCGGAATCCTGCTCACATGTGTTTTCGGACTGATTCTCCATGTGTTCCAGCCCGGCAGCTTTGATGCGGTGCGTGGGCATCCGGTGGCTTATATTACTTATATGATTTTCCCTGCGCTGTCCATTGCAATTCCGCGCATTGCCATGACAGTGAAGATGCTGCGCTCCTCTATTTTGGAACAGATGGGGCAGGACTATATCCGCACGGCATACAGCCGCGGCCTGAACCGGGACGGTGTGCTGTGGGGGCATGCCCTGCGCAACGCATTGATTCCGGTGGTCACTTTTGTGGCGGTATCTGTGGCCGAAATGGTGGCGGGCAGTATTGTGATTGAGCAGGTGTTTTCCATCCCAGGGATTGGGCGGCTGCTGCTGGCGTCCATTTCCAGCCGGGATATTCCTGTGGTGCAGGCCATTGTGGTGATCTTGGCGCTGTGGGTTGTTGTGGTGAATTTTATTGCCGATGTACTTTATCAGTATATCGATCCCCGTATCCGACTGAATTAAATTGCATAGTCGGAGAGGAGGCGAATCTGCACAAATGAAAAAGAAACAATATAAGGAAAAAAAGAAAAACTGGTTTTTGTATTTTGGCGGCGCCATCGTGGTTGTGATGGTGGTGCTGATTTTGCTGGGCTATGTGTGGACGCCTTATGACCCCAATGCCATGGATGGGGCTGCGAAGGCTCAGGCCCCCAGTTTGCTCCATCTGATGGGCACCGATAACTTTGGACGGGATATTTTTTCCCGCGTGCTTCAGGGTGCGGGAACCACGTTTTTTATTGCGTTGTGTGTAGTGGCCATCGGTGCGGTCTGCGGCACGGTGATTGGCGCGCTGACGGGCTATTTCGGCGGCTGGGGCGATGAAATCCTGATGCGGATCTGCGATTCCATCACAGCTTTTCCCAGCATTCTGCTGGCGTTGGTGATGATTGCGGTGCTGGGCCCGGGCAAGTGGAATGTCATTATCGTGTTGGGCATTTTGTTTATTCCCAGTTTTGCCCGTATTGTGCGCGGGGAATATGCCAAATGCAAGGATTTGAATTATATTAAATCGGCCCGGCTGATGGGAGCGGGGCACGTGCGCATTATGGTGCGCCATATTCTGCCCAATATTTGGCCTGTGCTGCTGCCGGCCATTTCCATTGGCTTTAATAATGCGGTGTTGGCCGAGGCCAGCATGAGCTTTTTGGGTGTTGGCGTCAGCCCGACAGAAGCCAGTCTGGGCCGTATGCTTTCAGACGCCCAGAGCTACTTGCTGCGGGGGCTGCCGTGGTATGCGCTGTTTGTGGGCTTTACCATTGTGCTGCTGATTCTTGGTTTCAGCCTGCTGGGTGAAGGGCTTCAGCAGCGCCGCCGCCGTTAAAGGGGGATTTGGACATGCTGGATGTTGTGGATTTAAGGGTGCGCTATTTGTCCAGGCCGGATAAGTATGCGGTGGACGGCGTGTCCTTTCATATGGACCGCGGCGAAATCTTGGGCCTTGTGGGAGAGAGCGGCTCCGGAAAGAGCGTCACTGCCATGGCGATCAGTGCGCTGCTGCCCCGCAGAAAGACGGAGTGCTCCGGCAGTATTTTGCTGGATGGCAAGGAAATGCTGAATGCAGACCGGGAAGCAGTCCGCAGGATTCAGGGAAAAGAACTGAGCGTGGTGTTTCAAGAGCCGATGACCTCTTTGGATCCTGTGATGCGCATTGGCCCGCAGGTAGAGGAAAGCCTCCGGATCCATACAAAAATGACGGCGGCAGAACGCAGGGCAGCGGCGCTGCAGGCTATGGCGGAGGCGGAATTGCCTGATCCGGAATGGATATACCGCAAGTATCCCCATGAACTTTCCGGCGGTATGCTGCAGCGCGTAATGATTGCTGCGGCCATTGTGTCGGAGCCGAAGCTTCTGCTGGCAGACGAGCCGACCACTGCCCTGGATGTGACGATTCAGGCGCAGATTTTGGAGCTGCTGAAGAAAATCAACCGCGAGCGCGGCACAACGATTTTGTTTATCTCCCACAATTTGAATGTGGTGCGCAAATTGTGCAGCCGGGTGGCTGTGATGCACAAGGGGAAAATTGTGGAGACGGGCACTGCGGAAGGAGTATTTTACCATCCTCAGGATCCATACACCCAGCGGCTCATTGCCGCTATTCCAACGAGAGAAAAACATTTGCGCTGAGAAGAACTGCGATGTGGAAAGGAGGAAGCTGAATGGAAGAAGAAAAAATTCTTGAGGTGCAGGATTTGTGCAGCTTCTACCAGAGAGGCGGCGCCTTGTTCCGCAAGAAAGAGACACGGAAAGTGCTCGATCATGTCAGCTTTACCATTCACAGCGGAGAAGTTTTGGGCCTTGTGGGCGAAAGCGGCTGCGGCAAGTCCACTTTGGCAAAGACCATTCTTGGTTACCTTCCGGATTATACAGGAAAAGTGATTCATTACTCCAAGCGGCCGCAGATGGTTTTTCAGGACCCTTTCAGTGCGCTGAATCCAGCCAGGACCATTGGATGGATTTTAGAGGAGCCGCTCAAGATTTATGGAAAATACAATGCTGCGGAGCGCCGCCGCCGCGTGGAGGACATGCTCAGGCAGGTGGGGCTTTCTCCCGAGTGCGCAACCCGGCGGCCCCATGAGCTTTCCGGCGGGCAGCGGCAGCGTGTTTGTATTGCAGCGGCATTGATTGTGCGCCCGCGCCTGGTGATTGCCGATGAGCCGGTCTCTGCTTTGGATGTGACGATTCAGGCGCAGATTTTGCAGCTTTTGGCGGATTTGCGCAAGCAGTACCAGCTGAGTTATTTGTTTATTTCCCACGATTTGAATGTCGTCTATCAGCTCTGCGACCGGGTGATTGTTATGAAGGACGGACGCATTGTGGAAGAGGCCACCGTGGACGATATTTTCGATCATCCTCAGCATCCCTATACCAAACAATTACTGAAAGCGGCGGAATAAAGGAAGAGACGTGCGGCGCCTCTTCCTTTTGCCTTTTTTTGGAAATTATTCTTGCAAAATTCTGTGATTTGTGCTAAAGTGTAAAAGTAAATATGTTGACATAATGTTTTGCTTGGAGGAAAGGATGGTCAACATGGCCAATAAGCAGGACCAAAAAGTGGTAGCAGCTGCGCTGGAATCCGGTGATGCGGCATATATTGAAAAACTGGCCGAAAGCTATTATTATGGCAGAGGGCGGGAAAAGAGTTTGAAACTTGCCCTGCAGCTTTGGGAAAAAGCGGCAGAACTGGGCAATGCTGATGCGCTGTATTACTCAGGCGTCTGCTATTATTATGGCGATGGCTTGGCACGCAATAAGGAAGCGGCTTTTTATCTGTGGGAGCAGGCGGCAGATCGCGGCCATGTAGGGGCGAAAATGAGCCTTGCCAATCTGCGGCCGCTGGAACATATTGGATAATGATTGCGGCATGGATGCTTCCATGCCGCTTTTTGCTGATTGGAACAGCAAAGGGAGAGAGGGGGGAGCAATATGCTTGATGCCATTCCTGACAGCAAAGAAATGACAGCACTGGTGGGAAAATCGCTGTATGATGTATGGAATCAGCTGTGTGCTTTCATTGAAGAACACTATGATATGGACTGTTTATGGGACCGGGGCGGTAAAGCCTGGAGCTATGAATACCAATATCGCCGGGGCGGGAAGACGCTGTGTGCATTGTATGCAAGGGAGAACTGTGTGGGGTTTATGGTTATCTTGGGGAAAAAGGAGCAGTTACAATTTGAAATGGATAGAGAGAATTATTCAAAAGAAGTTCAAAAGCGATATGATGAAGCGCGAACATACCATGATGGAAAATGGATGATGTTTGAGCCTGTGGATACATCGTTGTTTGATGATTTCCTAAAACTGTTGTGCATGAAACGAAAGCCAAACAGGAAGCAAAATGGCCGCTGCAGATGCGGCGGAGTATCATAATAAGCGGCCCGGCTGAATTTTCAGCCGGGCCGCTTATTGTTATGGGAGGTATGAAGAAAGCAGAATAACAGGAAATGGATCTTATCGTTTTTGACGCAGCAGCTGCCGCTGGCGGTCACGGTCAAAATAGCTGCGGGTCTCTTTGGCGACCACACCGGACAAGGCCAGCAAGGCGATGATATTGGGAATGGCCATCAGCGCGTTGAATATGTCGGCAATGGTCCAAACAGCAGCCACCGTCAGATAGGGGCCGACAAAAACGGCAGCAATGTAAAGCCAACGGTAGCATTTGACTGCGCCCTTGCTGCCATTGGTAAAATATTCCAGGCAGCGTTCGCCGTAATAATCCCATCCGAGGATGGTGGTAAAAGCGAAGAAAATCAGGCACAGCATGAGAACGAAAGCGGACACCTGAGAAGAAAACGGCAGGCCGACCTGGAAAGCTCTGGAAGTGATTTGGACGCCCTGCAGCCCTAATTCCGGCAGCCAGGACTGTGTGATCACGATGGACAGGCCTGTCATGGTGCAGACAATGATCGTATCGATAAAAGTGCCGGTCATGGTGACGAGACCCTGACGGGCAGGTTCCTTGGTCTGTGCGGCGGCAGCGGCGATGGGGGCGGAACCGAGACCGGCCTCATTGGAGAAAATACCGCGGGCGACGCCGTTTTGGATGGCATCTTTAATGGTGGCGCCGATTACGCCGCCGAGAGCGGCCTGGGGTGCAAAAGCCGAGGTGAGAATGGTGACAATGGCACCGGGCAGTGCCGGCAGATTGCACAGCAGCAGCAACAGGGCAAAGGCCACATACATAATGGCCATAAACGGCACGATGACCTGGGAGACCTTGGCGATACGCTGAATACCACCGATGATGACCAGCGCGGCCGCAAGGGTGACCAATGCGCCGGCTATAATGGTAGTTACCGTGATTGTAGCAGCGTTTTCACCGCTGCCGATGGTAAAGACCACATGCTGCAGATTGGGATCGAAGAAATCCTGAGCAGCTGAGGTGATGCCGTTGACCTGGGTAATGGTGCCGATGCCGAGCAGACCGGCTGTGGCACCGAAGAAAGCAAAGGCTTTTGCCAGCCATTTCCAGTTTTTGCCCATGCCGCGCTCGATATAATAGAAGGGGCCGCCCAGCACATGGCCGCTGCTGTCAATCGTGCGGTATTTGATGGCCAGGAGACCTTCTGAATACTTGGTAGCCATGCCGAAAAAAGCGGCGGCTTCCATCCAGAACAGTGCGCCGGGGCCGCCGGCGGCAATAGCAGTGGCAACGCCTACGATATTGCCGGTGCCGATGGTGGCGGACAGGGCGGTGCACAACGCCCCGAAGCTGGTGACTTCTCCTTCGCCGTGAGATTCATTTTTCACCATGTATTTCAGCGCACGCCCCAAATGACGCACCTGAAGAAAGCGAACCCGGAGCGTCAGCCAGATGCCGCAGCCGATGATCAAAACGCACAGGGGAATGCCCCAGATGTAATGGTCGATTAAGTTAATAATTGCGATAAATTGGTCCATGTACGATTCTCTCTCCTTTTCCTGAGCGGGATTAGCCTGGCAGGCGGCAAGTCCCTCTATTGCTATGTATGCCGGCAGATAGAAAAAAAGAACCTGCCGAGCAGGCATTCAATTTATGGCTATTTTATACGATAACACTTTAATTAGCAAGAGTGGCCGGAAAATTTTGGCAGTGCTTTGTTTGGGGGATACCACATGGGCGGAAAAATGTCTTTGTACCAGGGACTTTTGGCGGATGAAAAGAAAAATTGCACAAGAAAAAACAGATTTCATGGCAAAAATGCTGCAATTCACCGCCAAGGTTCTGTTTCTGGCCGTTTTCCGACTTTTTTCGGGGAAAACTGCTTTACAGGAGTATGGAAATCCGATATAATACACATTATGTGTAAAGAGATACGCGCATTTTGGATATTGGAGATCGATGAGAAATGAGCATGATTGAATACGATGAATACAAGCAGAAGCTGCTGGCGCAAAAACCGATTTTGGAGGAGCTCAAGCAGGCGCTGAATATTGATGGCGCCCGGGAGGAATATGCACGGCTGCAGGATGAAAGCGCCCAGGATGGTTTCTGGAACGATATGGAGCATTCCCAGAAGGTGGCCCAGCAAATCAGACGCCTGGAAAATAAAATCCATGCCCATGACAAGCTTTGTTCAGATTGGGAGGATGCCATGACGCTGTGTGAAATGGCCATCGAGGAAAATGACGAGTCCCTGCTGGATGAATTGAGCGAGGCTTATGAAAAGCTGGAAAAAGAGATTGCAGACCGCCGCCTGGCAACGCTGCTCTCCGGCGAATATGACGGCAACAATGCCATTTTGGCGCTGCATTCCGGCGCGGGCGGAACGGAAGCACAGGACTGGACGGAAATGCTTTACCGCATGTATACCCGCTGGACCGATCGCCACGGATTTACCTATAAAATTCTGGATTATGAAGAAGGCGACGAAGCTGGCATCAAATCGGCCACCATTGCCATTGAGGGGGAGAATGCCTACGGTTACCTGAAGAGTGAAAACGGCGTACACCGGCTGGTGCGTGTATCTCCCTTTGATGCCAATGCCCGGCGGCAGACCTCTTTTGCAGCGGTGGAAGTGATGCCGGAGATGGAGGATGACAACTCGGTGGAAATCCGTGAGGAGGACATTGAGATGCAGGTATTCCGTTCCTCCGGTGCAGGCGGCCAGCATATCAATAAAACCTCTTCTGCAGTGCGCCTGATTCATAAGCCCACGGGCATTGTAGTTTCTTCCCAACAGGAGCGCAGCCAGTTCCAAAATAAGGATAACTGCATGAAGATGCTGCGCGCCAAGCTGATGGAGCTGAAAGCCCAGCAGCACGCGGAAAAAATTTCAGATATCAAGGGCGTGCAGATGAAGATTGAATGGGGCAGCCAGATTCGCTCTTATGTATTCATGCCCTATCAGATGGTGAAAGACACCCGCACCGGCTATGAAACCGGCAACATCGACAGCGTGATGGACGGTGATCTGGACGGCTTTATCAATGCCTATCTGACTGCCAGTGCAAATGGAACCCTGAAGAAATAAAAGAACAAAACGCCGCTCGGGAGAGCGGCGCTTTTTGTGGGAGAAGCGTAAAAAGGGCAGGGGCTGCATTTTGCAGTCCCTGCCTGAACTGGGAGGAGAGAAAGTCTGAAAGGAATTCAGCCTGCTTTGGCCAAATAAGCATTGGGATCCACGGCTACCCCTTCCCGGTATACGGAGAAGTGAAGATGGGCGCCTGCAGTTGCCTCCAGAGAGGAGGTGTTGCCCACGGTGCCGATGGGGTCGCCTGCCTGCACGCTGTCGCCGGCGGATACGGCGGGCGCGCTTTGCAAAGAGGCGTAAGTCAGCTCGTATCCGTCTGCAGAGGAAATGACAACCGTTGTCCCCATCCAGTAATCCTCTGTGACAGAGGAGACCTTGCCGGAAGCGGCAGCCACAACCTCGGCCCCCTCTGCCGCGGCGATATCGATGCCGTCGTGGGTGCGCCAGTCGCCCATGGTTTCATTGTAAAGAAGCTCGTCCATGCTGAAGGCTGTCACAGTATCTCCGCTCAGCGGGCGGACAATTGTTTGCGCCTGTGTCTCGGCTGGTGCGGAAACTTCTGCAGAAATTTCCGTAGTGCCGGAAACAGCCACGCTTTGCTGCTCACCGGACGAGTCGGGAGATGTGGTGTTGCTTTCGGAAGACGGGGTGTCCGGCACTTCGTGCTCCGGTTCTTCGGAAAGAATTGCCTCGTTGCCCGCAGGAGCGGGATCGGTTTGCGCATCCCGGTTGCCGGAGAGGGTGGTGTAAATAAAATAGCCCGATGCTCCAATAACGGCGATTGCCAGAAGCAGGACTATGTAAAATCCTGCTCCGTTCAAAAATGCATTGAGTTTTCCAGATGATTTCATAATCATACCTCCTTGCCGTGCCAAAAGGGCGCGGCGGCCGCGCTTATGGCCGCGGCGCGCCAGCGATGGGCGCTTTTTCCAGGGGGGATCTGGGAAAAGGGCCTCCATGAGTAGCATTGACACATGGAGGCCCTTTTATACACAGTGCAGGAAAAATTTTCACAGCTGCGCAGCTCGTTGTCATTGCCCGTGCGGCTGCTGCGGAAGGAGGTGACGGCTGCAGAAAAATCAGGGCGGCCAGACCGCCTCCCGGAAGGAGAAGGCCCAGGCGGAAGCACCATTTCTTGCTCAAGGCTGTGTCCCTTTTCAGCGCTGCTTTCGATGATTTCCTCATAATAGAAGGGGCGCAAAAAAACAAGGCGGGGAAAGCGCAAGAAAATCCTAAAAAAGGAGCTGTCTCTAAATTCAGCAGAGCTTTCCTTCGGCAGTGCTCTGTTCATGCTGCATCGAGCGTGACAGCCGCCCAATAATTTTGAATGACTTTTTTCTTCCAGGCAAGGATAAGACAGAGAAAAAGAAGCACCATGGCGCCCGATAAAACAGCCCAGGGGCTCACTCCGGAACTGTTGATAAATTTTGTCACGTCATCGCCCTGGGGTGCTTGATCAAAGAGATACAGAACAGGCACAATAACCCACGCAAGTGTGGGGGCAGCTGTGATAAGCAGAAACATAAAAGAGAAAATTCTATAAAATATGCTTCTTATTTTGCTTTGATAAGTCAGCATATAAACGATTAATATACAGATGGGCAGCAGCATGCCTGCGGCATGAAAGAGAGACAGCGTTGCTGCAGTAAAGATGCCGCCGCTATAAAGCATGTACGCGCCTAAAATGCTGAATTCTGTGATCTGAGCACCGCACAGGACCGCAATCAGCGTATGGCCGCCTTCGTGCAGAAGGATGTATAGGGGAAGCATGCATGCGATGCTTGCAAATAAAGATATGATTTTTTTTGCTTTCAGGTTCACTGAGTTCACCTCGTCCTGTTTGCGGCGATTGCTTTTAAGCCTGGCGACCGCCTCGGGATGGCGTGCTTTTCCAAAACTTGTTTTCGTTATGATACAATATTTTCCTGCCCGGTTCAAGACAAAACTGCAGCTGAATCAGGGGAAAAAGCATGTCCCGGCAGCATACTATGCTGCCGGGACATGTGTATTGACTATAAAACGGTCAGTCTTCTTCTTTCAGATTAAAGAAAGCTTTGCGGCCCAGATACTGTGCGCTGTCGCCCAAATCGGCTTCAATGCGCAGCAGCTGATTGTATTTGCACACGCGGTCCGTGCGGGAGGGCGCGCCGGTTTTGATTTGGCCGGCGTTCAACGCCACGCTCAGGTCAGCGATGGTGGTATCCTCGGTTTCGCCGCTGCGATGGGAAACCACGGTGGTGTAACCGGCGCGGTTGGCCATCTGAATAGCATCCAGCGTCTCGGTCAGAGTGCCGATCTGATTGAGTTTGATCAGAACAGAATTGGCAACCTGCAGGCCGATGCCCTTTTCAATGCGGGCAGTGTTGGTCACAAACAGGTCGTCGCCCACCAGCTGCACATGGCCGCCCAGGGCCTGGGTCAGCATATCCCAGCCGTCCCAGTCCTCTTCGCCCATGCAGTCCTCCATGGAGATGATGGGATATTTTTCAGCGTAATCGGTCCACATGTCCACCATTTCCACAGGGGTCATGGTCTTGCCGGCTTTGGGCAGCTTATAGGTGCCGGTTTCCGTGTCGTACCAGTCGGAGACTGCGGCATCAATGGCAATCATAAAATCTTTGCCCGGCTCATAACCGGCAGCGGTGATGCCTGCAACCAGGGCTTTCAAGGCGTCCTCATCGGACTCCAGATTGGGCGCATAACCGCCCTCGTCGCCTACGCCGGTGGAGGGGACGACTTTCTTCAAGGCGTGGAATACTTCGGCACACATGCGCAGCGCTTCACGGAAGGAGGGGGCGCCGACGGGCATGATCATGAATTCCTGGATATCTACATTATTGCTGGCGTGAGCGCCGCCGTTGAGCACATTCATCATGGGTACGGGCAGAGTTTTTGCGTTGACGCCGCCGATATAGCGATAAAGAGGCAGCCCCAGGGAGTTGGCAGCGGCGCGGGCTACTGCCAGGGAAACGCCGAGAATGGCATTGGCGCCCAGGCGGGTTTTGTTGTCGGTGCCGTCCAGGGCGATCATGGCGCGGTCCAGCCCCACCTGATCGTAAGCGTCCATGCCGCACACCCGCTGGGAAATTTCGCCGTTGACAGCGTCCACAGCCTTGGTTACGCCTTTGCCGCCGAAGCGGGCTTTGTCGCCGTCGCGCAGCTCACAGGCTTCGTATTTTCCTGTGGACGCGCCGGAGGGAACTGCGGCGCGGGCGGAGCTTCCGTCGCTGAGCAGGACCTCCACTTCCACTGTGGGATTGCCGCGGGAATCGAGAATTTCACGGCCGAGGACGCTTTGAATAATGGGTTTTGTTTTCATAATGTAATACCTCCTGTTTCTTGGATGAGTATGCAAAAAGCCGGGCCAATATGGCCCGGCTTCCAACGTGCATCCTATCAAAAACATCGATTCTCAATAGGGCACGATAAGGGTAGTATGGGCCATTTTTCAGAAAATAACGATGCAGTGGGAAAGTAAATTTTGGAAAAGACTATTGGATGATCAGAGTTTTGCCATCCATTTCCTCCGGGCAGGCCAGTCCCATCAAATCCAGCATGGTGGGGGCAATGTCTGCCAGACGGCCGCCGCTGCGCAGTTTTGTGGCGGCACCCACCACGATGAAGGGCACCAGATTGGTGGTGTGGGCAGTATGCGGATTGCCGTGTTCATCCAGCATTTTTTCTGCATTTCCGTGGTCAGCGGTGATCATGGAAATACCGCCCATCTCTGCGGTGGCGCGAACTACCTCGCCCACGCAGGTGTCCACAGTTTCCACGGCGCTGACCGCTGCATTGAATACGCCGGTGTGTCCCACCATGTCGCAGTTGGCAAAATTGAGGATAATTACGTCATATTCGCCGCTGGAAATGCGGCTTACCACCTGTTCAGTGACCTCGGGAGCACTCATTTCCGGCTGAAGGTCGTATGTGGCGACTTTGGGTGAGGGAACCAGCACCCGGTCCTCGCCGGGAAAAACCGTTTCACAGCCGCCGTTGAAAAAGAAGGTGACATGGGCATATTTTTCTGTTTCGGCGATGCGCAGCTGGGTCAGGCCGAGTTTGCTCAGGTATTCGCCCAGGCAGTTGGTCAGCGGTTCATGGGGGAACGCAACCGTCACATTGGGCATGGAAGCGTCGTATTCCGTGGTGCAGACGTAAGTCA
This sequence comes from Candidatus Pseudoscillospira faecavium, assembly GCA_904420565.1. Lineage (GTDB taxonomy): Bacteria > Bacillota > Clostridia > Oscillospirales > Oscillospiraceae > Pseudoscillospira > Pseudoscillospira faecavium. The sequence goes on along the minus strand of CAJFVV010000061.1, from coordinate 17,619 downwards.
GAGGGAACCACTGCCGTACAAAGCCGTCGAAGTCCTGATCGACAAGAGAGCGGGTGATTTCCCGCGCCCGGTCCGGGCGGAAGTTAAAGAAGATTACGCTGTCGTTGTCGGAAATAGTGCCGTCCTTATCGCACACTACGGGTACCACGAATTCGTCCGTTACACCTTCTGCATAGGACGCTTCCACAGCTTTGACCGGATCCTCGCAGAATTTTCCGGTTCCGTAAACCATGGCATCATAAGCAGCTTCCACGCGGTCCCAGCGCTTGTCGCGGTCCATAGCGTAGAACCGGCCCTGCACCGTGGCGATTTTTCCGATGCCCAACTCAGTGCAGCGATCCACCAGCTGCTGTACATAGTCTTTGCCGGAAGAAGGGGGGACGTCACGTCCATCCAAAAAAGCGTGGATATACACTTTTTGGAGCCCCTTTTGCTTTGCCAGTTCCAGCAGGGCAAACAAATGTGTGATATGAGAGTGGACGCCGCCGTCGCTGAGCAGACCCAGCAGATGCAGTGCGCTGTCGTGTTCCAGACAGGCATCCATGGCGGTATTGTAAGCCTGGTTGTTAAAGAATGTGCCGTCCTCGATGGCTCTGGAAATGCGGGGCAGATCCTGAAAAACCACACGGCCGCCGCCGATATTGGTGTGCCCCACCTCGCTGTTGCCCATCTGGCCTTCGGGCAAACCGACATCCAGACCGGATGCAGATAAGGAGGTATGCGCATTTTCGGCAATCAACTTGTCCAAAACGGGGGTTTTTGCTGCCCGGACAGCATTGCCTTCCACTTCATCACTCAGGCCGAAGCCATCCATAATAATCAAAGTAGTAGGGGTTTTCATAAACAGTTCTCTCCTGGGAGTGTATGCTCCCTGTCCATCAAATGATTATTCCTGATTTGCAGCGTTGATGATATCGACAAATTGTGCCGGTTTCAGGGAAGCACCGCCGATCAGGCCACCATCGATATCAGGCTGGGACAGCAGCTCTGCAGCATTTTCGGGATTCATGGAGCCGCCGTATTGAATGGTGACCGAGCGGGCGATGCGTGCCCCGTAGATATGGCGGATGGTGGCGCGGATAAATGCACAGACCTCTGCAGCCTGCTCGGGTGTGGCGTTTTTTCCTGTGCCAATGGCCCAAACCGGCTCGTAAGCGATGATGCATTTACGCAGTCTGTCTGCGCCGACGCCGGCCAGAGCGGACTTCACCTGCAGGGAAATCAGGTCCATGGTGACGCCCAGTTCCCGCTGCTCCAGACTTTCGCCCACGCAGATGATGGGATGCAGTCCGGCCTCCAGAGCGGCGTGTACTTTTTTATTTACGGTAATATCGGTTTCTCCGAAATACTGCCGGCGCTCACTGTGGCCGATGATTACATATTTTACACCCAGGTCTTTGAGCATTTCGGCCGAGATTTCGCCGGTGTAAGCGCCGCTTTTTTCATAAAAAATATTTTCTGCGCCCACGGAAACGCGCATATCTTTAAAAGCCCGCATTGCGGCGGCAATGTTGACGGAGGGAACGCAAACCAAGACGTCGCACCACTTGGCTTTGGGCAGAATCGTTTTCAGTTCCTCGGCAAACTGTTTGGTTTCCGAAGCGGTTTTGTTCATTTTCCAGTTGCCGGCAATAATGGTTTTTCGGTATCTGCGGTTCATGTGATATTATCTCCTTGCTCTTATCTTAAAAATCAATCAAAAATCATAAGTAGGCGGGAAGCCGCGGCGCGAACTCTTTGCGCGGAGAGGTTCCGCGGAAAGAGACGCTGTGAGGCTTCCCGATTTGTTGGGAAATGTTTGTTCAGCGGGGAAAGAAATTATTTGTCCAGCAGGCAGGCGACGCCGGGCAGCTCCTTGCCCTCCAAAAATTCCAGGGATGCGCCGCCGCCGGTGGAGATGTGCGTGATCTGATCTGCGTAACCCAGCTGCTCCACGGCGGCTGCACTGTCACCGCCGCCGATGATGGTGACGGCACCGGATTCTGCCAGGGCTTTGGCCATGGCCTTGGTGCCCTGTGCAAAAGCGGGAAATTCAAATACGCCCATCGGGCCGTTCCACACAATGGTGCCGGCGCCTTTGACAGCTGCGGCAAATTCTTCGCAGGTTTTGGGGCCGATGTCCATACCCATCATGTCGTCGGGAATGGACATGCTTTCCACGCAGACGGGTTCTGCATCTTTGGAGAACTCCTTGGCGGCCAGCGTGTCAACAGGCAGCAGAAGCTGTACGCCCTTCTCCTTTGCCTTGGCGATCATATCCTTTGCATATCCGATTTTGTCCTCTTCCAGCAGAGAAGTGCCGATATTGCCCCCCTGCGCCTTGATAAAGGTGTAAGCCATGCCGCCGCCGATGATGATGGTGTCGGCTTTTTCCAGCAGATTGTTGATGACGTTGATTTTGTCAGAGACTTTTGCGCCGCCCAGCACAGCCACAAAGGGGCGCTTCGGATTTTCCAGAGCGCCGCCCATGATTTCCAGCTCCTTTTGAATCAGAAGGCCGGATACAGCGGGAAGATAAGCGGCCACGCCGGCCGTGGAAGCATGGGCGCGGTGCACGGTGCCGAATGCATCGGAAACATAGAGCTCTGCCATATCTGCCAGGGCTTTGGCGAAAGCAGGATCGTTTTTCTCCTCGCGGATGTCGAAGCGCAGATTTTCCAAAAGCATGATCTGACCGCCCTGCAGCGCTGCGGCTTTGGCTGTGGCATCCTCGCCGATAATATCCTTTGCAAAAATCACGTCCTGGCCGAGCAGTTCGCTCAGACGTTTGGCCACAGGCGCCAGGGTGAGCTTTTCCTTCCACTCGCCCTTGGGCTTGCCGAGGTGGGAGCATGCGATCACAGCCGCATTGTGCTCCAAAAGATACCGGATAGTGGGCAATGCGGCGCGGATGCGCTTATCGTCAGTGATGGCGCCGGTTTCCTTGTCCTGCGGGACGTTGAAATCACAGCGCAGCAGCACTTTTTTTCCGTTGACGTCGATGTCGGAAATGGTTTTTTTGTTGTAATTCATAGCAATGGCCTCCTGTTGATTCTTTTCATGATATGTTCCGGAAAACCGGAACTGCAGAGAATTGCTCAAAGGGTATTGCACATTTTGCCAGTTGTTTGAAAGCCCGGGAACCCGGTTTGCCGCAGAGCTTCATAAGCAAAAATCGCCACAGCATTGGACAGGTTCAGGCACCGTGCACCCGGCAGCATAGGCAGGCGCAGGCAGCGATCGGCGTGGGCGGCGAGGAAATCTTCGCTGAGTCCTTTTGTTTCTTTGCCGAAAAAAAGCCAGCATCCGTCACGGAATACTGCCTCATAGTACGGACGGGGCGCTTTGGACGAGGCCAACCAGAGATCAGTGGCGTCCGGATGGCGGGCAAAGAAATCATCCAGGCTGTCGTAAACAGTCAGATTCAGCTGATCCCAATAATCCAGTCCTGCGCGTTTGACGGCTTTTTCGGAAATGTCGAATCCGAGCGGGCGGATCAGATGCAGCGCGCAGCCCGTTACAGCACAGGTGCGGGAAATATTGCCGGTGTTGGCCGGGATTTCAGGTTCAACCAGAACAATGTGAATCATAGTGTTTTCCTTTTGTGGTGATTTCTTGCATCATGGGGTGAAAATGTCAGCGCCAGTCAGCGTCCCTATTGTAATGCAAAGCAAGTATGATTTCAACACTCTTTTGTGCTTTTTTTAAGGAAAATACTAAAAAATTGTTCAGAATTTAAAAGATTTCAATCAAAGATTGTCAAAAAATAACAATATCGTTGCATTTGCGACATAAAACAAAAAATGCATCAGAAAAGACAATGGGCCTGATCTTTTTTGTAGAAATGGACTGTGAAACAGGAAACTGCAGCGAATATTTTTGCACAAAAGAATAAAAGATGAAAAATTCATGTAAAAACATGGATTTTTGGGAAATGGTTTGATATAATGAAAATGTATTTCATAGTGGGGGAGTTTGGCTGTCAAAAAATGGGACTTTTTGCCAGCTGTGCCCCAGGCATTTGGAGAGGAAGTCACAATGGAAATCAAACGTGCCGTCATTTTTATGGACGACGGACCTGCAGAAGAAAATGGTGCAGGAAAGCCTCTGCTGCTGCAGAGCGTTTTGTTTTGCCCGATGCTGTGCTGGCTGAGCGATGCACTGTGCAGCAGCGGGGTGGAGCGCTTTTTCGTGTTTTGCCCGGCGCGCTATCAGGAGGAGGCCCAAAGCTGTTTTGTGCATCCTGAACAGGCCATGGTATCCGATCGCCAGGAGGCGTTGCTTGCGTTTTTGGAAGGCGAGGAACAGACACTGGTGGTTCCCGGTGCTGCGGTTCCGGTGGAGAGCGCAGGTGAGAACAGCGTGTATGCTGCCAGCGGCACCAGTTTAATCAAGAGCCTGCAGGAACACAGCGAGGAAGTGGAAGGTGCTGAAAGCGTGGCAGGATTTACGGCAATCACTTCTTCCAAGGGGCTCAACAGCATGCAGTTCCTGGGACGGGCTAAAATTCTGCGCACCCTGGTGGCAGGGGGCGTGAATGTTATGGATCCCAACAATACTTATATTGATCCCCGTGTGCGCATCGGCGCAGGCACGGTGGTTTTGCCCGGCACCATTCTGCGGGGCAGAAGCGTCATCGGCTGTAACTGTGAAATCGGCCCCAACACTGTGGTGGACAGCTGTACTGTGGGTGATGAAACCGTGGTCAATGCTTCGCAGATCAATGAAAGCACGGTGGGCAGCCGCACCCATATCGGGCCGTTTGCCTATGTGCGCCCCGGCTGTACCATTGGCGATGATATCAAAGTGGGCGATTTTGTAGAGGTTAAAAATTCTGTGCTGGGTAACGGCACGAAAATTTCCCATCTGACTTATGTGGGTGACAGTGACGTGGGCGAGCATGTCAATTTCGGCTGCGGCACAGTTACGGTAAATTACGACGGCAAGGACAAGCACCGCTGCACCATCGGCAGCCATGTTTTCCTGGGCTGCAATACCAATCTTGTGGCACCGGTGCAGGTGGGAGACGGAGCGTATACCGCGGCTGGTTCCACCATTACGAGAGATGTGCCGGCGGGAGATTTGGCTGTTGCACGGGAACGGCAGACCAATCTGCATGGCTGGGCGGAGCGGCGTCGCGCCAATGGCCGCCTGAAATAAGGTTTTACCATCGGGAATGCCCGTTGATAAAATATATTCATGCATACACAACCACTGACCACAACAGAGGAACACCGACAATGCGAAAAATAAAAAAGAGAGGTACTTTGGAATGATTGCACATGGTAAGGATATCAAGCTTTTTGCCGGCAACTCGAACCGTGCTCTTGCACAGGAGATCTGCCAGCATCTGAACACGAAGCTGGGCGATTCCGAAGTCGGTAAATTTGCCGATGGAGAGTGCTACGCATCCCTGTACGAAAGTGTTCGCGGCAGCGACGTTTTCGTGATTCAATCCACCTGCAACCCTGTGAATGACAATCTGATGGAAATGCTTGTCATGATTGATGCGCTCAAGCGTGCATCTGCCGGACGCATCACAGCAGTGATGCCCTATTTCGGCTATGCCCGCCAGGACAGAAAGGCCAAGGCCAGAGATCCGATTTCTGCCAAGCTGGTTGCCAATATGATTGTGGCTGCCGGGGCGGACCGTGTGCTGACGATGGATTTGCATGCGGCGCAGATCCAGGGATTTTTCGATATTCCGGTGGATAATTTGCTGGGTAATCCGATTTTTGTGGAATACTATGGGAAGATGTTCGCCGATCAGGCAGAAGAAATGGTGGTTGTTTCGCCTGATGTGGGTTCTGTTGCCCGGGCGCGGGCTTTTGCACAGAAACTGGGCATGAGTCTGGCCATCGTAGACAAGCGCCGTCCCAAGGCGAACTCCTGCGAGGTGATGAACATCATCGGTGATGTCAAGGGACGGGACTGCATCCTCTTTGACGATATGGTGGATACTGCCGGCAGTATCTGCAACGCGGCCAAGGCGATTATTGATGTGGGCGGCGCCAACAGCGTCCATGCCTGTGCATCCCATGCGGTGCTTTCCGGCCCCGCACTGGAGCGCATCAACAACAGCCCGATCACGGAAATGGCATTTTTGAACACAATTCCTGCCATTCCGACCGGAAAATCCGATAAGATCAAGTACCTTTCCGTGGCGCATATGTTTGCCGATGCCATTGAGCGCATTTACAGCGAGATGTCCGTATCTAAGCTGTTTTCCTGAAATGCCGGCAGTGCAATCATTGCGGCAATACCCGGCGGGGATCTCAGGATCCCCGCCGTTATCCCGTTTTGGAGGGGAGTTTTTTGTTTTTTAAAGCAAAAGAGCGGGGAGCGCCGGCCTGGCTTATGGTCTGTCTTGGCAATCCCGGCATAAAATATAGCAATACGCGCCATAATGTGGGATTTCATGCTGCGGATGCTTTGGAAAAGCGCTGCGGTGTCCGGCTGAATCAGGCGCGGTTTCATGCACTCACAGGATTTGTCAGCCTCGGCGGACAGCGGGTTTTGGTGCTCAAGCCTCAGACAATGATGAATCTCAGCGGCCAGTCTGTGCAGGAAGCAGCTCGCTTTTACAAAATTCCGCCGCAGCGGATTCTGGTCATTTTTGACGATATTTCTCTGGATGTAGGGCGGCTGCGTGTGCGGCCCGGCGGCAGCGCCGGCGGACACAACGGTGTGAAGGATATTATTGCCCGCCTGGGCAGCAGTGATTTTCCACGCATTAAAATTGGCGTTGGCGCAAAGCCGCACCCGGATTATGATTTGGCGGCCTGGGTGCTGGGGCGGCCTACGCAGGCGGAGTGGAAGCAGCTGGAAGAAGTGATCCTGCGCGGGCTGGACGCAGCGGAATGCATCATTGCCGAAGGGACGGAGAAAGCTATGAGCTGCTATAATGGCTGAGCAGTGAACAATAGAAAGAGAAAAAGCACAAACAAAGCAGTGCGTGTTCTTCCCAGGACAGGGGGAGAGCGCGGACTGCCGTTGCCCGTTTGCGGCATTTTCAGTGAAGAAGGAGGAAAAGGAATGAAGCGGCTGACAGAGGCGTTCCGGGAAATCCCGGAGGCGGCGGAACTGCTGCAGTGCGCAGCGCATCACGGCTGCCCGGCGGCAATGACGGGACTGGGCCCGGTACATCGTGCCCATGCCTGTGCAGCACTGCAGCTGGAAACCGGACAGCCGGTATTGGCGGTTTGCGGTGATGAGGGCGAGGCACGCCGAATGGCAGCGGATTTGAAAAGTTTTGCCTCCGGCGAGATTGCATTGCTGCTGCCCCGTGAATTCCAGTTTCACACAGCAGCGGCCGCTTCCAGGGAATGGGAGCAGAACCGTATTGAGACGCTTTATCGCATCGCGGCAGAGCAGCCGCCTTTTGTGGTGGCGACACCGGAAGCGCTGGTTCAGTGCACGATGCCGCGGGAAGCTCTGCTGCGCTCGGCCTTTGTGCTGCGCTATGATACGGAGGCGGCCTTTGACACCCTGGCAGACCGGCTGCTTTCTCTGGGATATCGCCGGTGCGAGCAGGTGGAGGGCGTGGGGCAGTTTGCGCTGCGCGGCGGCATTTTGGATGTTTTTAGTCCGGGGATGGACCAGCCTGTACGCATAGAGTTTTTCGGTGACGAAATTGACGCCATGGGCGCCTTTGATATTGTGACCCAGCGGCGCATTCGGAACGTGGAAGAAGTGACGCTGCTGCCTGCAGGAGAAGTTTTGCCTGCCCTGGCGCCCAGCGGGGCGGCCGGCCTGGCAAAGCAGCTGACGGCGCTGGCGGAAAAGCTGCAGAAGAAGGGCGGCCGGGAGGAACTGTGCAAAACGCTGCGCGCCGATGCGGAACTGCTGCAGCAGAATGCATTGCACGGCGGTTATGACCGTTATGCTGCGGCAGTATACGGCGCCCTGCACACGCCCCTGGAATATTTTGATGCACAGACGCTTGTCTGCCTGTGCGACAGCGCCAGGGTGATGGAACACACAAAGAATTATCTCTGGCAAATTAAGGAAGATGTGAAAGCGCTGCTCCAGGCCGGTGTTTTGGCGGGAGAATGGGCACATTTGACGCTGAGTGCGGAAGAGCTGTGGGAATCCTTGGCGCAAAAACCGCTCTTCCTGTTGGCATCCCTGCCCACCTCGCGCTATCCGGTGCCGCCCAAAACGCTGCTGCAGCTGAACGCCAAACAGCTTTCATCTTATGGGGGCAGCCTGGAAACGGCGGCGTCGGATATGGAGCAGTATTTGAGGAACCGGTTTCGGGTGCTGGTCCTTTGCGGCAGTGAGACGCGGGCCAAAAATCTGAAGCGTGTGCTGGAGGAGCGGAATATCCCTGCTGCGCTGGATTTTCAGGGCGGACAGCTTCCGGCGCCGGGGCAGGCGTCAATCAGCATCGGTATGCTTTCGGCGGGGATTGAATATCCGCAGTTGTCTCTGGTCGTGCTGACGGAGGGGCAGCTGATGGCAGCGCCGCAAAAAAAGCGGCGTATACGAAAAGAAAAGTCCAATCGGCAGAAGCTGCAGTCCTACACGGATTTGGCTCCGGGAGATCTGGTGGTGCATGTGCACCACGGTGTGGGCCGCTTTGTGGGGATTTTTAAGATGACGGTGGACGGTGCAGACCGGGATTATATCAAAATTGCCTATGCCGGCAGCGACTGTTTGTATGTCCCGGCGACACAGCTTGATTTAGTCAGCAAGTATATCGGCGGCGGCGAGGAGCAGGAAAAGACGCGGCTCAACAAGCTGGGCGGCACAGACTGGGCGCGCAGCAAGAGCCGGGCCAAAGCGGCGGCCAAGGATCTGGCCAAGGGGCTGATACAGCTGTATGCCGAGCGACAGAGGAAAAAGGGGTTTGCTTTTTCTCCCGATTCCCCCTGGCAGACGGAGTTTGAAGAGGCTTTTGCCTACGATGAAACAGAGGACCAGCTGCGCTGCATTCAGGAGATCAAAAGCGACATGGAGCGCCCTGTGCCCATGGATCGTCTGCTATGCGGCGATGTGGGCTATGGGAAAACCGAAGTGGCGCTGCGGGCTGTAATGAAGTGCATTTTGGACGGGAAGCAGGCAGCCATTTTGGTTCCAACCACGGTGTTGGCACAGCAGCACTATGCTACGGCGATGAATCGCTTCCGGGCGTTCCCGGTTAATATTGCCGTACTCAGCCGCTTCCAGACTGCCAAGCAGAGCAAAAAGATTTTGGAAGATTTGAGGGCTGGGAGCATCGACCTTTTGATTGGCACCCATCGGCTGCTGCAAAAAAATGTGACATTCAAGGACCTGGGCCTGCTGGTAATTGATGAGGAGCAGCGCTTTGGCGTCAGCCACAAAGAAAAACTCAAGGAAATGGCAAAACAGGTGGATGTGCTGACCCTTTCCGCCACGCCCATTCCGCGGACGCTGAACATGGCACTGTCCGGCGTACGGGATATGAGCACCATTGAAATGCCCCCTCAAAACCGCCAGCCTGTGCAGACCTATGTGCTGGAGCACGACTGGGCAGTTCTGGCGGATGCCATGCAGCGGGAAATACGGCGCGGAGGCCAGGTGTATTATCTGCACAACCGGGTGGACACCATCGACCGGACGGCGGCGCGGGTTCAGGAACTGATTGGAGAAGAGTACCATGTGGCTGTGGCTCATGGCAAGCTCAGCGAGCAGCAGCTATCTGCGGTGATGCAGGAAGTGATCGACGGCCAGGCCCAGGTGCTGGTCTGCACAACCATCATTGAAACCGGCATCGATATTCCCAATGTGAACACGCTGATTATTGAGGATGCGGATCGGCTGGGGCTGGCACAGCTGCATCAGATTCGCGGCCGCATCGGGCGCGGCAGCCGCCGTTCCTATGCCTATATGACGTTCCGGCGGGGAAAAATTCTGTCAGAAACAGCGGACAAACGGCTTTCGGCAATCCGGGAATATGTGGAGTTCGGCTCTGGTTTTAAGATTGCCATGCGGGATTTGGAGATCCGCGGGGCCGGAAATCTGCTGGGGCCGGAGCAATCGGGCTTTATGATGAGTGTAGGCTATGACCTGTATCTCAAACTGTTGGAGGAAGCAGTGCTGGAGGAACAGGGACAGGGGCAGAAAAAAGAGGTGGAGTGCACGGCGGATTTGAATCTTTCGGCCAATATTCCGGAGCATTATGTGCGTGCTCCGGAGCAGCGCATGGATTTGTACCGCCGGATTGCGGCCATCCGCAGCCGGGAGGATGCGGATGATCTGACCGATGAGTTGATCGACCGCTATGGAGAACCTCCGAAAAGCGTGCTGGCACTGTTGGATGTAGCGCTCTTGCGTGCTGCTGCGGCCAAAATTGGTGTATCGGAGATTACGCAAAAGGGATCCGCCGTTTATTTTGGATTGGAGAATATGGATTTGCAGCGCATTGCAGCAGTATGCGGGATGAAAAAATACCGTTCCCGCCTGCGCGTGGGAGCTGGGAGCACGCCGTGCATCATGCTGTCGCTGCAGCCCGGTGAAGATTTGCTGACACAGTGTGTGGAACTGGTGGATACCCTGGCAGGCGCAGGGAAAGAGACCCAGCAGGGCTGAACCAGCGGCCGCCTTGGTGAAAAAGCACTTGTGAGTGTGGAAAAAACATGGTAAAATAGCGCATATTTATTTTATTTATTTTTTATATACACGCCGCTGCAGCGGCAGGGTGAAAGGAAGTTTTCTTGTATGGAAGGATTGAAAAGCAGAGCGGTTGCACTGATTGTGTGCATTGCCTTAATTTTGGTGGGCTGGTTCGGCGGAACTGCCATCCAGAATATGAGCGGAAATCTGATTACTGCCCAGGCCAGCGGCTTGAAAGCGAATACCGTGGTTATGCAGGTTGGCGACCAGGAGATTACGGCGGGTGAATATCTGTACTGGCTGACTTCGGCCTGTGACGTGTTTTATCAGTACTATGGAATTACCGATTGGGACATGGCGCTGACGGATGATATGACGGTGGGCGAATATGTGATGGAGCAGGCGGATTACTATGTGTCCCAGTATGCGGCTATCCGCCAAATGTCTGCGGAAATGGGAATTGGCCTGAGTGAGGAGCAGCAGGCTGAGATGGACAATATGCATGCCTATTATGTGGATTATTACGGCGGAGAAGAAATGTATGCGTATATGCTGGCTTATGCAGGGCTGAATGAAGACCTGCTCTATGACAGCAATATGGTGCCGTTTTTGTATGTCAATGTCTGTGAGCAGCTTCTGGGTGAAGGCGGGGCCTTGGAGCCGACAGATGAAAATCTGCAGACCTTTGCCCAGACACATGGTTATACAGGGCTGAGCGACGAGGAGCTTTTGATGTATTATGAAGATACCAGCTACGGCGCGCCTTATGATTATGTGAATACCTACATCGACGGGATGGAAGTTGTCAAAACAGAACATTATGATGACATCAATGTGGCCACGTTTTATCCGGCATTGCTCACTGCCAGGGAAGATTTGGTGATGCCCACGGAGAATACCGGATCAACAGAGGAACCGGCGTAAGGTAAATTTTACATAGTAAAGAAAAAAGCACCTGCGGAAGAACTCCTGTTTCTTCCGCAGATGCTTTTTTTGCACAAATCTGATAAAATTGAACAAAAGAGATTGCACAAAAACGGTATTTTAAGGGTTTGGAAAAGAAAATATGTGATTTTTTTAACAATGTGTGCGAAACGACCAGATTTCAATGCTTTTGTGTGTTGACATTCAGATAATTTGCGAGTAAACTGAACCCACAATACATTATAGGAGGTATTCCCGTGTCTGAAGTTTATATTGTCAATTGCTGCAGAACTGCCATCGGCTCTTTTGGCGGCTCTCTGAAGGATGTTCCTGCTGCTGAGCTGGGCGCAATCGTTGTCAAGGAAGCGCTGAACCGCGCAGGCGTGAAGCCTGAGCAGGTGGATGAGCTCATGTTCGGCTGCATCCTGACGGCTGCCCAGGGTCAGAACGTTGCACGCCAGATCGGTGTGAAGGCTGGCTTGCCCTTCTCTGTTCCCGCTTATACGGTGGGCATGGTCTGCGGTTCCGGCATGAAGTCTGTCATTGAGGGCGCCCGCGCAATCAAAGCCGGCGATGCTGACATCATTGTCTGCGGCGGTACTGAGAACATGTCTGCTGCACCTTATGCAGTGCCTACCGGCCGCTATGGTGCCCGTATGGGTCACACCCAGATGATCGATACCATGATCAAGGACGGCCTGTGGGAAGCTTACAACAACTATCACATGGGTACCACTGCTGAAAACATCAATGATGTTTGGGGCATCACCCGCGAAGAGCAGGATGCCTTTGCAGCAGCTTCTCAGCAGAAGACGGAAGCAGCCCAGAAGGCTGGCAAGTTTGAGGCTGAAATTGTTGCCGTGCCTGTGAAGAAGAAGAAGGAAATTGTCGAATTCAAGGTCGATGAATATCCCAAGGCCGGTGTGACGGCAGAAGGAATTGCCAAGCTGAGAGGCGCTTTCCCTGTTGGTCCCGAGGGTGTAGAGGATGAGATTGTCCATACCTTTGAGATCACCGGCGTACATGAAGCAGACACCAGAAAGCATGTTCAGCGCGTGACTGCGGCAAATGCTTCCGGTATCAACGATGGTGCTGCGGCACTGGTTCTGGCTTCCGGCGAAGCTGTTGAAAAGTACGGTCTGAAGCCCATGGCAAAGCTGATCGGCTATGGTCAGGGCGGCGTGGATCCCAAGATCATGGGTGTTGGCCCTGTGCCTGCTTCCCGCAATGCTATGGCGGCTGCCGGCGTGACCATCAAGGATATTGACCTGGTGGAAGCCAATGAGGCTTTTGCAGCACAGTCCATCGCTGTGGCCCGTGAGCTTGGCTTTGATATGGACAAGGTCAATGTCAACGGCGGCGCTATTTCTCTGGGCCATCCTGTTGGTGCATCCGGCGCTCGTATCATTGTTACGCTGCTGCATGAGATGCAGAGAAGAGACGATGCGAAGAAGGGTCTTGCAACGCTGTGCATCGGCGGTGGTATGGGTACTGCTGTTGTTGTTGAAAAGTGCTGAGCACGAATCGCATCTTTTGCTGACAGTTGAAAACGGGGACAAGGGAGATACCTTGTCCCCGTTTTTTTGTATCCAGAAAGCTGATATCTGCAAAAAAACAGAATCAGTGTTTAACAAGCAAACTGCACAAAAAAAAGATGAAAAGTTTGGCACATTAGTGCGGAGAAATTTGGTAGACATAAGTTTGAAATGGAAAGAAAAGGAACTTTTGAAAAATGTTATAAATTATATATAAAATAGACTGTTTTTATAAAAAAATGAAAAAAAATATAAGAATTTTATATAGAGATGCGGGTTGATTTGTGGGGGGGAACAAAGGATTTTCGCCGGGAGATGGAGGTTGATAATTGCCGGAAAAATGCTATAATACAGCTTAGATTACATGGAGAACAGGGATTTTTGGTTGCTTCATGTGAATAAAAATGGGAGGTATGAATTCATGGCTAAAGTTGTATCTATGAACGAGGCTGTCGCGCAGATTAAAGACGGCATGACCATCATGGTCGGCGGTTTTCTGAGCGCTGGCGGCCCCAATGAGGTCCTGCATGCGATTGCAGAGGCGGGTATTAAGGATTTGACGGTGATCTGCAACGATGGCGGCGATCCCAAGCGTGATCACAGCCTGGCGGAGTTGATTCATAATGGTCAGGTAGCACATCTGTGGGCAACCCATATCGGTCTGAATCCCGAGGTTGGCCAGAAGATGAATGATGGTTCCATGAAGGTCACTTTGGTGCCCCAGGGTTCCATGGCTGAAAAGATCCGTGCAGGCGGTTATGGTCTGGGCGGCGTTTTGACTCCCACCGGTCTCAGCACGCCTGTTGGCGAAGGTGCTGAGGATGTGGGCGGCGCCAAGAAGGAAGTTATTACCATTGATGGCAAGGAATATTTGCTGGAGCGTCCGCTGCATGCTGATGTAGCGCTGATTTATGGCTCCGTTGCAGATAAATACGGCAATGTGAAGATCCACGGTGATGCGCGCAACTTCAACGTTGTTATGGCTGCTGCGGCCGATACGGTCATCTGCCAGGCGGATGAGATCATTGAGATGATGGATCCCGATGAAGTTCTGATTCAGAATGTCCTGGTTGACTACATTGTGGATGGAGGTAACGAATAATGGATAAGGCTATGATGAAGGGCTATATTGCCAAGAGAGTTGCAAAAGAGTTCAAAGACGGCGACTTTGTGAACCTGGGCATTGGTCTGCCCACCATGGTGCCTGCTTATCTGCCCGCAGACGTGCATGTGATTCTGCAGGCTGAGGTCGGCATGTCCGGCCAGGGCGGCAAACCCGAAGTGGTTGACCCCAACGTGGTGGATGCAGGCGGCCAGCCTTCCTCCATCGCTCCCGGCGGTGCATTCATTGATTCGGCTACCTCTTTCGGCCTGATCCGCGGCGGCCATGTGGACGCCACTGTTCTGGGCGCTCTGCAGGTCGATGAAAAGGGCAACCTGGCCAACTGGATTATCCCCGGCAAGATGGTTCCCGGCATGGGCGGTGCAATGGATCTGTGCGCCGGCGCCAAGAACGTGATTGTCGCCATGGAGCACACGCAGAAGGGTGCCCCCAAGATTCTGAAGGAGTGCACGCTGCCTCTGACCACCAGAACCTGCGTCAGCAAGATCATTACGGAGATGGCTGTCATTGAAGTCACGCCCGAGGGCCTGGTGATGACGGAAATCAACCCCGAATTCACGGTGGAGCAGGTTCAGGAAGCTACGGAAGCAACCCTGATTGTTTCCCCTGACCTGAAGCCCATCGAGGAGTAATTTTCTATTTTTTCAATATGGTTAAAACTGCGGAGCAGCATTGCTGCTCCGCAGTTTTTTTGGTATAGCAGCCCGCTGCGGCACATAGGATGAGCGATGAGAGAAAGCACTGTTGCCGAAAGGGATGATTGGAAATCGATGAAACATGGAAATAAAAAGAAACCTGGATTGCTTTCTGCGCTGAAATGGGTGGGGCTATGGGTTGCCATAGCGCTGGTGTTTTGCACAGCCATATGGTTCTGCTGGGGAGCGCAGCCTGCACTGGAATTTTTAGGCGGCTATTTGATTGAAATGAGCTTAAGCATGGACAATTTGTTTGTGTTTATGTCGATTTTTACGGCTTTTGGCGTTGCGGAGCATGCGCGGCACCGTGTGCTGCACTGGGGTATTTTGGGCGCTGTTGTGCTTCGGCTGCTGTTTGTTTTGCTGGGTGCCGCACTGGTGGAACGGTTTGCCTGGGTGCTCTATGGATTTGGCGTTTTGCTGCTGATCAACGGAGTGAAAATGCTTCGCGGGGAGGAGGAGCAGGATGTGCGAAGCAGCCCGGTGATGCGGGGAATCCGTAAAGTGCTTCCCATGACGGATCATTTTGCAGGGGATCGCTTTTTTGTACGGGAAAAACCAGCGGGGAAAAAGCGGCTTGTTTGGTGTGCAACGCCGCTGCTGGGAATTCTTTTGCTGATTGAGTGCTCGGATATCATTTTTGCCATTGACTCTGTGCCGGCAGTTTTTTCCATTTCCACCAATCCGCTGATTGTGTATACATCGAATATACTGGCGATTTTGGGCCTGCGGCAGCTGTATTTTGTTTTGGAGTATGTGGCAGGTCAATTTCAGTATGTCCGCTATGGCATTGCGTTGATTTTACTGTTTACCGGCGCAAAAATGATTGCGGTGCTTTTTGATATTCAAATCGGAACGGGCTTTTCCATTATGGCGATTGGGCTGATTCTGGGAATCAGTGTTGTGGTTTCGGCGGTGTATTCGCGGGAACTGAAGCGGACGTCATGGATGCGGCAGGTCAAAAAATAGTGCTGTTCAAAAATATGAAATAAGTGCATTTTATGGTATCTGTCCCAAAAGGTCGGCACGCTCCTGCGTGCCGACCTTTTTTACTGTGCAAGATCGTTTTCGGACAAATAAACGTTGATGGATTCCGTATCAGAGGACCGTGCAAACAGTCCATCATGGACGTTGGCGTCCGCTGCGGTGCCTTTTCCAAAGTAAACCTTTATGGGGTAAAACTGTGAATTTATTCATTGCGGTTTCTGCTCGCAACCCTGTCTGGATTTTGACTATTTGCCTGGATAATTTCCTCCAAAGAGATATGTTCGTTGCGGTAACGCGCCTGAGGATTTTTTTCTGGGATGGTCAGGCCAATGGCGTTCTGCGGACAGGCGTGAACACAGGCCAGGCAGGCCTGACAATTGCCCGGTGTATGCACTGCTTTGCCTTCTGCCAAACGAATGGAGGCGGATGGACAGACTTTCTCGCAGATGCCGCAGCCGATGCAGGTGTCTTTGATATGCAAAAGATGCTGCCATGCATCCGCAGGGCTCTGGTGCATGTAATTGAGAAACTGCTGATGAGCAGCGCGGTCTTCTGCGCTGACTTTTGAAATTTCCTTTTTCCTGACTATCAGATCCTGAAGGATTGCGGCCAGCTGACCTTCTACATTTTTGTCAATCTTCTGCTGCTCTTCCATATCAAAGCCGGGCAGCCAGTTGTCCACCATCAGAAGCACGTTGATATAACTGACGGTGATCCCGCAGCGTTCGCACAGGTCTTTTGCCAGTTCTGCGGCGCCTCCATGACGGTTTCCATAGGTGAGAATCAGATAGAAGTAATCCGTTTGGAACCGGGCGTTTTTCAAAAAGTCTTTTACCATGGGCGGCACTTCGTGCCCGTAAACCGGAGCAACGATGCCGATTGTATCCGCTGAAAATTCCAGCTGCGGTTGATGGATAACCTGTGGAATGCTGAGCGGGTGATCGTCCAATCTTTTGGCAATATAAAGGCTATTGCCTGTGCCTGTGAAGTAAAATACCATGGATTTATCCCCTTTCTGCGTTTCTTGTTATTTGTTATTCTATGCGTTATAATACGGTTGAAATAATCGGTTGCTGCAATCGATTATAGTATCCGATAGTAACAATCGGTCAAGAGTTTTTTGAAAAAGTTTGAAAAATTTTGAAGCCTTTACTCGACAGGAGGCCGTGCCAGTGTATACCATGATGCAAGTTTGCCGGGAAACAAATATGACCTATCAGACGTTGAAATATTATTGCAATGAGGGACTGATTCCTCATGTAAAGCGCGATGCAAACAATCGCCGTATTTTTGATGAACAGGATGTCAAGTGGATTAAGGACCTGGTATGTCTGAAGAAGTGCGGAATGAGTATTCAGGAAATGAAAGAATATCTGGATTTGTGTCTCCGGGAGGCGTCTACCATTCCGCAGAGAAAAGAAATGCTGGCAAAAAAGCAGGCGGCACTGCGTGTTTCCATGCAGGAACTGGCTGACAGCGTCGCTTATATTGACTGGAAACAAAATTTTTACGACGAAGTGCTTTCCGGAAAGCGTTCCTATGTGAGCAATCTCATCCGGGTAGATGAGTAAAAGGGAAAACCCCCGCTTTGGCGGGGGCCTGTTGGTTCGATAGGAGTTGCTTGTGTGTATGGCGTCACAAGTATGCCGTACAAGTGTTTTGCCGCAGACAAAACCTTGGCGGAGGGGCAATTTATTTGCCCCGAGCATTTGGATCACCGGAGGGTGGAGGCGGCCAAAGGCCGCCGGAACCCAAAAAAGAAGCACCTGCTTTGCAGGTGCTTCTTTTTTGGTGCGCG
>CAJFVV010000060.1 GCA_904420565.1 Candidatus Pseudoscillospira faecavium | reverse complement strand
GTCAACACTTCAACTTTAATTATTATTTACATCTTAACATCTTGATATGATTTTTACAAGGCCGGTTGGTGAAACCAACGGAGTTTAGGCCATCACTACTTATCTTGAAAAGGGACCTTGCGGCAGTGTCCTTGACAGTAGTTTTCGGCTGTGTTAAAATTTTTCTGCTCATCGGAGGGCATGTGATACATTGAGATTGCAGGGCTGGATAAGATGAAGGGTGGAATTCCCGGTATCTTGTCCGGCTTTTTTCTTTGGAGGCGGGAGAGATGACACAGGAAAACCGATTGATCGAGGGGGCCATTGGCCCGGCCCTGCTGCGTTTTGCGCTGCCGTTTTTGGGCGCAAGCTTTTTGCAGGCGCTGTATGGCGCCACAGACCTTTTTGTGGTGGGGCAGTTTTCAGGCAGCGAAGCGGTATCCGCCGTGGCCATCGGCAGCCAGATTATGCAGACGATCACCGGCATTATTTTGGGCCTTGCCACCGGAGGGACTGTGCTCATCGGCCGCCGCATCGGAGAACGCAACGATGACGGCGCCGCCCGGGCCGTGGGTTCCTTGGCGGTTTTGCTTATTTTGCTGGCCATTGTGCTGACACCAATTATGGCCCTGAGCACGAATGCCATTGTTTCTCTGATGCAGACGCCGGTGGAAGCAGTTGCGCCGGCGCGGCACTATCTGTTGATCTGTGCCTGCGGTATCCCCTTTATCATCGGCTACAATGCCATCAGCGGTATTTTCCGCGGGATCGGTGACAGCAAAACGCCGATGTATTTTGTCCTGGTGGCGTGTTTGATCAATATGGGCCTGGATTTTTTGCTGGCAGGGTATTTTGATTACGGCGCTGCTGGTGTGGCAGTTGCCACGGTTGCAGCCCAGGCGTGCAGCTTTTTGGCTTTTTTATTTTATATGAACAGGAAGGGACTGCCGTTTGCATTTAGCCGCCGGGACATTCGGCTGGACAAGCCTGCCGCTGCGGCGATTTTAAAAGTCGGCTTTCCCCTGGCGCTGCAGGATGCTTTGGTGAATATTTCTTTTTTGGCTATTACAATGATTGTTAATACGCTGGGCCTTGTTGCTTCGGCAGCAGTGGGTGTAGTGGAACGCATCATCGGCTTTGCCATGCTCCCGCCTTCGGCGTTTTCGTCAGCGGTGGCAGCCATGTCAGCCCAGAATATCGGGGCCGGCAAACCGGAGCGCGCCTGGAAAACGCTGTGGTATGCGATTGGGTTTTCCCTGGTCATCGGCACGGTGGTTTGTGTTTATGTGCAGTTTTTCCCCTCGGTGCTGCCGCGCATTTTTGACAAAAATCCAGAGGTGGTGCTGGCGGCTTCTCAATATCTGCGCGCCTATATTCTGGACTGTATTCTGGTCAGCTTTGTGTTCTGCTTCAACGGCTATTTCAGTGGCTTGGGGAAATCGGTCATTGCATTTGGACACAGCATGGCAGCGACCTTCGGTGTGCGGATTCCGGTGACGTATTTCATGGGCCGTGTGGCAACGGATTCTCTGTTTCCCATGGGACTGGCCGCGCCTGCGGCTTCGCTGCTGTCGATTTTGATCTGCATTGTGGTGCTGGTGTATTTTGCGCGCAGGGAAAAGCACGCCTCCGGGGGAACTTTAGAGGAAAACGCATAATTTTTGCACAAATCCATATGGTAAAGTGGTATCGCGGTGCGGCAAATTTATCATTGCGGGAGAGATACCATGATCAGACGGGGTATGCTGTGGCTGTTGCTTTTGGGTGTGCTGTGCCTGCTTCCGGCCTGCGGCGGAAAAGAGGAGCTGTGTGTACGTGTGCTGGATATCGGCAAGGCGGACGCCATTTTGATCACGAATGGGAAGCATGCTGTACTGATGGACACCGGGACGGCAGAAGCAGAAGAGGCTGTGCTGGCTGCACTGGACCGCTGCGGCATCACGCAGCTGGATGCGCTGATTATCACGCATTTTGATCAGGATCACATCGGCAGTGCCCCTGCAGTGCTGCAGCATGTGGAGGTGGAGCGCATTTATCAGCCGGAATACGAAAAGAAGAGCAAACCCTTTGACTGCTACCAGACGGCGCTGGAAGCATATTCCGGGGAACTTTGTTCTGTGACCCGGAAAGAATCTGTTCTCATTGGCGCGATGACGTTTGTGCTGCGGCCGCCAAAGGAAACTGGCGGTGTCCGCAGCAGCAACGATTCTTCGCTGGTGACAGAGCTGTATTATGGAAAAACGTCGTTTTTGCTGCCTGGAGATGCAGCGGAGCAGCGCCTGCAGGAGCTGCTTGCAGATGAAATCGGCACTTTTGATGTGCTGAAGGTACCCCATCACGGCATTGGTGAAAAAAGCAGCGGGGCATTCATTGCCATGGTATCTCCGGCATATGCCGTGCTGACGGTACCGGACGAAACTTATGCAGATCCGGAGGTTATGGAGGCATTGTATGCCGTGGGGGCGCGGGTGCAATGCACCTGCACAGGCACGGTGCTTTACCGCAGCGACGGCATGAACATTCATGTTTCCACAGAGATACAGACATAAATTCCAAACAAAGATTTTAAATAAATTTTAAATTCGGCAAAATCAACATGGTACTTTTGAAGAAATGTGCTATACTTGATAGCTGTGATACAAGCGGTGGAAGATTCCAATATTAAACGAATCTTAAATGATTTGCCGCTTTGTTTTTCGCATGGCATATGGTATGATCTCATGCATGATCTCCAAACGGCGCAGCGCCGTTTTCCAGCGCATATATGCGCTGGAAGGAGAGCTGTGTGAAAGCAACGATAAGGAGTATAGAGAAAAATGTCCATTGGCAAGAGAATCGGGATTGAAGTCCATATGACAAACCGGACAAAAATTGCAGCTGCAATTATTACCGGCGCACTGGCGGTGTTCATTGCTGTCAATTTGCAGACGTTTTTTCAGCCGGAAGTTATTTTGGGCCACTGGCAGCTGCTCTCCAGCATCCTCTGTGCCCTGGGAGCCGGTGCTGCGGAATTGCTGTGCCTGACCTGGACCGGCAAAAAAGCTGTGGAGCGTCAGCGGCGGGCGATGATTGTGCTCTTTTTGCTGATGCCTGTGGCCACATTGTGCATGATGGAGTTTCTGCACGGGACGTTTATTTATAATTGGTGGATCCTGGTATTTATTCAGAATTATATTTTTATTCTGATTCTGTATATGCTGTTTTTTGCCATTACGGGAAATATCCACACGCCGATCACCATTACCAATACCATTTGCTACATATTTGGCATGGTTAACCATTTTGTGCTGGAATTCCGCGGCACGCCTTTCTTGCCGGCAGATATTGCCAGCGCAGAAACGGGCATGACGGTAGCCGGCGGCTACAATATTGTGCCGGATAATCAGGTGGTGCTTTCTACGGCGATGTTTGTGCTGCTGCTGGTGGTGGCACACAAGATGCGCATGGAAAACCCGAGCAAGCGCATTGTTCGCACTGTGCGCATCTGCGGTGCGGTGGCAGCGCTGGTATTCTGCGGGCTGCTGTACCGCACGGACTGGTTTGCGGATCACGGTATGAAACCGGACTTTTTTAATCAGACCTGCGGTTATACCAATCGGGGCTCTTTGTTTCAATTTGTTATCAACACGAAGTATTTGAAGGTTCAGGTGCCCAAAAACTACAGTGCTGAGGAAATTGACACCATTGTGGAAGGTATGGTTCATGATACTGCCAATGCAGGCGCAGTGGGGAGCAGCGGAGAAGAGCGGCCCAATATCATTGTTATTATGAATGAAACCTTTTCGGATTTGAGCGTGGTGGGGGATTTTGAGACCAACCAGGATTATATGCCCTTTGTCCGCTCATTGACGGAAAATACGATTCGCGGTTATGTCCATGTACCTGTTTATGGCGCCGGCACAGCCAATTCCGAGTTTGAATTCCTGACGGGAGATTCCATTGCCTTCCTGCCCAACGGCGCCTGCGCTTATGAGTCTTATATCAACGGTCCGCAGCCGTCGCTGGTTTCCTCTTTGGACGCGCTGGGCTATGATAAGACCGCGTTCCATCCCTATTACGGGGAAAACTGGGACCGAGACGAAGTGTATCCCCATCTGGGCTTTGATCGCTATGTGGATATCAGCACAATCTTGGGCGAGGATTTGGTAAGCGAATATCGGGCGGATAACAATTTTGCAAAATACAGTCAGGCAGTGGAAGAACGGTATCCGGATCAGCAGGTATTTCTCCGCCGTTATGTAAGTGATGCATTCGATTATGCCAAGGTGATTGAAATGTATGAAGAAAACGAGGCCAATGGAGGCCAGCCGTTTTTCATGTTCAATGTTACCATGCAGAATCATTCCGGATATCTTTCCACCTACAGCAATTTTGACCAGGAAGTATGGCTGACCGGCTCCATGGCCGGAAAATATCCCAAGGTGGATCAATACCTGTCCCTGATTAAGAAATCGGACGAGGCAGTTCAAAATTTGATTTCCTATTACAGCACAGTGGATGAGCCTACAATTATTTGCTTTTTCGGTGATCATCAGCCCTCTGTGGAAACGGAGTTTTATGAGGAACTGTACGGGAAATCCCTCGATGAGCTTACGCTCGAAGAGGAGGAACAAATGTATATGACGCCGTTCTTTATCTGGGCTAACTATGATATTGAGGAGAAAACGGTGGATGCAGTCAGTCTGAATTATCTGTCCACGCTGCTCTTGGAAACGGCAGACCTGCCGATGACGGAATACCAGCAATACCTGGCAGAGCTTCATGACATTTTGCCCATTATCAATACGCTGGGATATATGGACAAAGATGGAAACTGGTATCGCATTGACGATGAAACATCTCCGTATTATGATCTCATCGAAGATTATCGAAAGGTACAGTACAACCATCTGCTGGATAAGCAAAATCGGGTGGACAGTCTGTTCCTGCTGACGGACGATGCGCCGCAGTAACTGCCATTTTGCTGCAGAGAGAGAAAGGGAAAAATCCCTTTCTCTTTCTTTTTATCTGCTGCGCCGTTGACCCTGGGTGAAATTGACAAAGCCTTCGACGGACGATATAATAAAAAAACACATTGCTTCAAAGGGTGCTGCGGACGCACCCTGGAAAGGACTGTTTATGAATTTCAAGGAGTTTCGCGAGACGGAATGGCGCAAATATTTTGTCGTTGTCGCGGTAGTATTTGCGATTTTCGTGCTGTGTATCCTTTTCTTCTTTTTGATTTTCCGCTTTGAAGCGGTGCGGCATGGTTTTGCGGCGATCATTGGTATTCTGATGCCGTTTTTGTATGGTGCAGCGTTTGCTTATCTGCTTCGCCCCATGTGCAAATATTTCGACCGCAATTTCAAGAAACGGTTGCGCCCCCGCTTTCAAAACCAGAGGCGGGTAGACGGGGTGTCCAATATCCTGTCCGTGGTGCTGTCCATGCTGCTGGTGCTGGCGGCTGTGTTTATTTTGATTACGCTGACGCTGCAGAGTGTGGTTAACAGTATTGTGGATCTGATTAATACCCTGCCTGGGCAGATTGCGGAGCTGACAACGTGGCTGGAAGGCATTTTTGCCGGCAATGAGGTGGCGCTGAATTATATCCATAATCTGAATGCATCTCTCAACAGCTACCTGGCAGACTTTTTCGGCAATGAGCTGCTGCCGAATCTGCAGGACATCATCGGCGGCGTTTCCGCAGGAGCGGTACAGGTGGTGACCCATGTGGTCAACCTGTTCATTGGCCTGATTGTAGCGGTTTATCTGCTGGCCAGCCGGGGCAAATGGCGGGCGCAGCTGAAAATGGTGCTGCACTGTATTTTTAAGGACCGGGCTTACGCGGTAGTGGTCAAAGAGCTGCGCTTCATTGACCGCACTTTTACGGATTATGTCAGCGGACGAATTCTGGACTCGGTGATTGTAGGTGTTATCGTTTATGTGGCGTGCCTGATCATGGGGATTGAAGATGCAGCGCTGATCGCCGTGGTCAACGGCTTGACCAACATTATTCCCTATTTCGGCCCCTATATCGGTGCAATTCCCTCGGCGCTGCTGATTTTTATGGATGACCCGGTCAAATGCGTTTGGTTTATCATCTTTATGCTGATTTTACAGCAGGTGGACGGCAATATTATCTGTCCCAAGATTCTCAGTGACAAGGTGGGGCTGAGCAGCTTTTGGGTGTTGTTTTCCACGCTGCTGTTCGGCGGAATCTTTGGCTTTGTGGGCCTCTTGATCGGCGTGCCGGTGTTTGTTGTAGTCTATGATCTGATCAAAAAATTGATTTATTGGCTGCTGCAGCGGCGCGGTCACGGCGAACTGGTGGAGGAGTATGAGGGGCATTACCATCCGCCGGAGAATAAGCAGGAAAAAAAGCGTGTGTCGCTTCAAAATTGGTTATCGTCCAAAGGAGGAAAAGAATCATGAACAGCTGTGTGATTCCCCAGGGGTATCATCCTGTCTTGTCGCTGTATGAAACACAAAGAGCCATTGCCATGACAAAGCGCGTTTTTGAGGATACGCTTTGCGGCGCGCTGCAGCTGCGGCGTGTATCTGCCCCGCTGCTGCTGGAGGCGTCCACCGGATTGAACGATGACCTCAACGGTGTGGAGCGCCCGGTGGATTTTGATATCAAAGCCACAGGCACCCATGCCCAGGTGGTGCAGTCTCTGGCCAAGTGGAAACGCATGGCGCTGCATCGCTATGGCTTCCCTGTGGGCATGGGGCTGGTCACGGATATGAATGCCATCCGCCGGGATGAGGAATTGGACAATCTTCACTCCATCTATGTGGATCAGTGGGACTGGGAAAAAATTATTGCGCCCAGAGAACGAAATCTGGACACGCTTCGCGCCGCTGTGCAGGCCATTGTGGAAGCCATTTGCAGCACAGAAAAAACCATGCGTGCCATGTTCCCCACACTGTCTCTGCATCCGGCCACCAGCCCGGATATTACCTTTATCACTACACAGGAGCTGGAGGATCTCTATCCACAGCTTACACCGAAAGAACGGGAGGACGCTTTTGTCAAGGAGCATCCCACCACATTTTTGATGCAAATCGGTGCGCCGCTGCGATCCGGAAAGCCTCATGACGGCCGTGCGCCGGATTACGATGATTGGGATATGAACGGAGATTTGCTGTTCTGGAATCACACACTTCAGCGCTCCTATGAAGTTTCTTCCATGGGCATCCGCGTCAATGCGGAGAGTCTGGATCGGCAGCTTACCGCTGCCGGCTGCAATGAGAGAAGAGAGCTGATGTTCCACAAAGCGCTTTTGTCCGGTGTGCTGCCGGATACCATGGGCGGCGGGATTGGTCAGTCCCGTCTGTGCATGCTGCTGCTGGGCAGCGCCCATATCGGAGAAGTGCAGTCCTCGGTTTGGGATGAAGAGACCCGGACAGTATGTGCCCAGGCAGGCGTTACGCTGCT
The DNA here is from genome assembly GCA_904420565.1 of Candidatus Pseudoscillospira faecavium. GTDB lineage: Bacteria > Bacillota > Clostridia > Oscillospirales > Oscillospiraceae > Pseudoscillospira > Pseudoscillospira faecavium. The sequence continues at coordinate 13,533 of CAJFVV010000060.1, read as the reverse complement.
GTAAAACCCATCATTGCCATGTGCTTTTTCGCGCCGCAAATGCGGCGCGATTTTTTTATGCGGCGAAAATTTCTTGACATGGATCGGTAAGCATGATATATTATCTGTACTAACACAGATAATACAGATAATACAGTGAGCTGAATGCGGTACGGAAAGAAAGGAGTGAATGCGGATGATCAGCTTAAATTATCGCGATGCCAGTCCGATTTATGAGCAGATCAAGAACGGTTTAAAGCGCCTGATTGTGACCGGTGCCATGAAAGAGGGCGATAAGCTGCCCTCGGTGCGCGCTTTGGCCACGGAACTGGCGATTAATCCCAATACCATTCAGAAAGCCTATAATGAACTGGAAAATGAAGGGTATATCTATTCCGTTCCGGGAAAGGGATCTTTTGCCAGCGGAGAAATCAAAGCGGATGAGCACCGAAAAGAAGAATTAAAGCAGCGCATTCGGGAGTTGATCGCCGAGCTGCGTTTTTTAGGCGCTGGCCAGGGAGAATTGCTGGCGTTGGTACAGGAGGGAGAGGAGGAAGAAGCCCATGATTGAGGTTCAGAATGTCAAAAAAAGCTTTGACGGTTTTGCGGCCTTGGATGGAACGACATTGACGGTGCCGACCGGCGCGGTTTACGGTTTGGTGGGACCCAACGGCGCCGGAAAATCGACTTTGATCCGGCATATCACCGGCATTTACCGCCAGGATGAAGGGGCTGTGCTGGTGGACGGCAAAGCCGTTTATGAAAATCCGGAGGTCAAGGGACGCATTGCCTATATTCCGGATGACTGGTATTATTTCCTGCAGTCTGATGTGCGGGATATGATGCAGTTTTACCGCGGATTTTATCCAAAATTCAGCATGGAGCGCTATGAAAAATTCAAAGAAGTTTTTGCCATTGATGAAAAGCGCACCATTCGCCGCCTGAGTAAGGGTATGCAGAAGCAGGTGGCCTTTTGGCTGGCTATGTGCACCATGCCGGACTACCTGGTATTGGATGAGCCGGTAGATGGGCTGGACCCGGTGATGCGCCGCCAGGTGTGGAGCCTGATTATGAATGATGTGGCCGAGCGCGGTATTACAGTGCTGGTTTCTTCCCACAATCTGCGGGAGCTGGAGGACGTGTGCGACCATGTGGGCATTATGAACAGGGGCAAGGTGCTGCTGGAGCGCTCCTTGGAAGAGCTGCAGGGCGGCACGGTTAAAATCCAGGCTGTGTTCCGCGAGGACAGCGCCGCATTGCCGGAGGATCTGCAGATTCTGCACCGCAGTGCTACCGGCCGGGTGCAGACCCTGATTATCCGCGGCGGTGTGGAAGAGGTGACGGAGCGCTTGTCTGTGCTGCAGCCTTTGCTGCTGGAAGCGCTGCCCTTGTCGTTGGAGGAAATCTTTATTTATGAATTGGGAGGTGTGGATTATGAAGTCAAAGACATCGTTCTTTAATTTTGCGCTGCTGAAAAAGAATACGATTCGCTTCAGCCCCCTCTGGATTTTGTATTCCATTTTCTGGGTGGTGGCGATGCCGCTGATGCTCGGCATGCAGCTTTCCAATCAGACTTATCCGCTGAGCATGGAGGATACGAGCTATGCCATCGGGACTATGCTGACCGTTTTGGGGCCGGCCATTGCCTGCGTGTGCGGTGTGGCCATGGCTATGGCGGTGTTCTCCTATCTTTACAATGCCCGCAGCGTATCCATGATGCATTCGCTGCCCATTCGGCGCAGCACCTTGTATCTGACCAATTATATCAGCGGCCTGCTGTTTATGGTGGTGCCCAATCTGGTGGTGGCACTGCTCACGGCGGCGGTCAGCCTGGCAGGCGGCGTATTTTGCCCAGGCATGATCTGCACCTGGTTTTTGGGTGTGTCGGCCATGGAGCTGTTTTTCTATTCCTTTGCGGTTTTTTGCGCCATGTTCACCGGGCATCTTCTGGCACTGCCGTTGTTTTACGGCATTTTGAACATTTTGTGTATTGCCCTTTACAGCACCATCCAGGCATTTATCGCGCCATTTTTGTATGGCTTTAAGTTCGGCAGTAATTTCAGCGATGAGGCAGTGCTTTGGTTCTCACCGATGTTCAAGCTGCACAGCGTTGTCCGTGTCAGCGAGATTTATAACAGCGAGTACACTGCAGTGACAGGCACAGTGATAGGAGGCACCGGCGCGCTGGCTGTATATGCCTGTGCCGGCGTGGTGTTTGCGGTGCTGGCCTATGCGGCCTATCATCGCCGCCGCAGCGAAGCAGCGGGAGATATTGTCGCTGTGGGCTGGGCAAAAGTGGTCTTCCGTTATGGTGTAGGCATTACGGCAGCCTTCACCCTTGGCCAGGGGCTTTATCACCTGGTGTTTTCCAACAGCGCATTGCGGGGCTCTGCCATGGAGCTGGTGTGCATGATCGTAGTGGGCGCGCTGGGATTCTTTGTGGCGCAGATGCTGCTGCACAAGTCCTTCCGTGTGCTGCGGCGCAGCGTGCGGGGCAGTGTGATTTGTGCCGCTGTGGTGCTTATCGTTTTTGCTGCTGCGAGTCTTGATTTGACCGGTTATATCAACCGGGTGCCTCAGGCGGATCGCGTACAGCAGGTGCAGGTAGAGGTCGGCGCGTATGGTTATGCCGAAGCGACCCTGGAAGGAGATGACGCAGTGGAACAGGTGCTGGCACTGCATCATTATGTGCTGGAGCATCGCCGTGAGATTCAGAACCAGGCCGATTGGAATGGCTATTACGGTGATGAATACAATTCGGTCTATGTCAACTTCAGACTCAATTATACCCTGACGGATGGTACTACGCTCAGCCGCTCTTATAATTTCTGGGTGCAGGAATCGGATTTGGATGATCCGGTATCCGGTGCATCGCTGCTGCAAAATCTTTTAAACAACACAGAATTCCGCGCAGATTATTATCTTGGTGCACTGACACAGAATGTGGATGATGACGAAGCGGCGGTGGTAATCACCGGCGGCATGCTGACCTACTATGAAGCAGGCGAGTATGATGTGGAGCAGGAGCGCACCCTGAGCACGGCAGAGGCGCAGACCCTGCGCGATGCCCTGCTGGAGGACGCCGCGGCGAACCGGCTGGATACGCCGCTTCTGTTCGGCGAAACAGAGGAGTATACGCAGACCCATTATGTGAATACCCTGTGCATCACATATCGTGCCGACAGCACAGACGAAAACTATCAGTATATTTCTCTGACGAGCCATATGACGTCCACACTGCAGGCGCTGGAAGATCTCGGCATTGTGGGTGAGCATATCACACTGCGCACAGAGGAGGAGCAGAGACAAGGGCTGGAAAACGGAACCTATGTGGTGCCGGAGACTGAGGCGAGCGGTCCTGTGTTTGTTCCTGCAGAAGAAACAGCAGAGGAAGCCGCATAAAAAGGTGGATTCCGCTCCGCGCGGCGGCGAGGCGCAGTGCATCGATAGCCGCGGTGAATACTCCTGCTGCCGCGCGGCGGAAATAGAAAGTTTGAATTTGTCTGAATGTTTGGAAAAGGAGGAATCTGCAAAATGCAATCGGTCATCATGCTGTTTTTCTATGGCTTTTTGGCTGGGTTGGTGATCATGTTCACAGGGCTCAGTGTGAAAAAGCAGGTGCTGACGCACACGGCGGAACTGCTTTCCGCGGCGGGCGGTACGCTGGCGGCCTGCTGCTTCGTGCTGATCCTCTGCTGCGGTTATTTGTCCACTTTGCCTTTATGAAAAGCATTGCCGGGCGGCAGTTTTTCTGCCGCCCGGCTTTTTCTTTTGGAAAAACTGTGCTGCAGCGAGAAAAGGGTGGCAGACAGGGCACAAATGTGGTAAACTACATTGCATAGCGCGCTGTTTTTAAGATGCGCGCATATAAGGAAAGGAGAGGGTGGCCATGTGCCTGTGCAGAGAGAAGGCTCCATGCAAAGCCTGGTGAGGACGAACATGCATGGAGTGATTTGATTTGACTCGTCCTGATCGGCTTTGCAGATTTGATTGAAAATAAAATCAAAAAGGAGCAAAGTCGATATGAACAATAAAATAGATACACCGCTGCGGGGACTGCGCAGCTTTATGATCCTGTGGTCCACACAGATGTTGTCCGCTCTGGGCAGTGAAATGACCCGGTTTGCATTGATTATCTGGTCTTATCAGCAAGAGGGATCAGCGCTGACCACGGCACTGCTGTCTGTTTGTTCCTATGCGCCCTATGTGGTAATGAGTATTTTTGCCGGTGCGCTCAGCGACCGGTGGAGCAAAAAGGCCATCTTGCTGGCCAGCGACAGTGTGGCTGCGGTTTGCACTGTGCTGGTGCTGCTTTTGCTGCGGGCAGACGGCCTGGCAATTTGGCACTTGTATGCGCTGAATATCGTCAGCGGACTGATGAACACAGTGCAGCAGCCCGCGGCAGATTTGGCGGTCAGTTTACTGGTGCCGAAAGAACAATACCAGCGGGTGAGCGGAATGCGGTCCTTTTCCAATGCACTGGTCAGTCTGCTTGCCCCGGCTCTGGCCACAGCGGTTTTGACCCTGGCGGGACTGCAGGCGGTGCTGATGGCGGACTTGCTGACGTTTGCCGCCGCTTTTTGTGCGCTGTTGTTTTTTGTGCGCATTCCCCGGCTGCAGACTGCAGATGGGCAGCAGGAAAGTGTACTGCGCGCAGCTGCTGCAGGGCTGCGGTATCTGAAAACCAACCGCGGCATTTTGGATCTGATTTTTTTCCTGGCGGCGATCAATTTTGTCGCGTCCATTTATCAGGCGGCGCTGCCTGCCATGCTGCTTTCCCGCCCGGGCGGCGGTGAAGCGGCGCTGGGGATCCTCAATGCGGTGACCGGAGGCGCGCTGCTGATCGGCAGTGTTCTTGCATCGGCGCTGCCTGCGCCGAAAAGCCGTGTGCGGGTGATCTGCAACACGCTGCTGCTGTCCATGAGCACGGAAAATTTTTGCCTGGCGCTGGGGCAGTCGCTTCCCGTCTGGTGCGTCGGCGCTGCGCTGGGATGGCTTTGCATTCCGGTGATGAACGCCAATCTGGATGTGGTGCTGCGCAGCCGGATTCCCATTGCCATGCAGGGACGGGTGTTTTCTGCGCGCAATACGCTGCAGTTTTTTACGATTCCTGTGGGTTATCTTTTGGGAGGCATTCTGGTTGACCGGGTCTTCGAGCCTTTTATGGCGCGTCAAAGCGCGCAAAGTTTCTGGACGGCGGTCTTTGGAGCAGAAAAAGGTGCTGGCGCGGCGCTGCTGTTTTTTGTTATTGCTGTGCTGGGTGTGCTGGTTTGTATTGCTTTCCGGAAGGACCCTCATATTTGGGCGCTGGAAAAATGAAGGCGGCAGGAAAGCCCTTGCTATTTGAGGTGCTTTTGGGTATAATACGGATAACTTCCCTGTGGAGAAGGGATCCGGAGAGATATGGCAAAGGAGGCCATTTTACATGAAATTGCATAAAGTATGGATGGGTACGGCAGCCCTGGCGCTGGCGGCAGTCCTGGCGGGCTGTGTTCCGATGCAGAGCAGTACGCCGCAGGATAGCAGTTCGTCCCCCCAGAGCCAGAATGAAGAGCAGCAGAGTTCCACGCAGGAGGAAACAGCAAATAATCCCTTCAGCGGTTTGCAGACACAGCAGGAAGAAACGCCGAAGACAGTGGATTTAACTGTGACAGCTGACGGAAAAACTGAAACAGTTACGGCTGAGGTTTATACCGGCAGCGGCTATACCATTGCTGTTCCCCAGGACTGGGTGCGCGATCAAAATGAACCCCAATGGAATCCATACGGCAATGAAGATGTGGAGTTGACAGTCCGTTTTTATACAGGACGCAAGAGCGCCGAGGTCATAGAGTTATTCCAGCGCGATGAAGATGAGTATACTTTTGAGTCTGCGTTGCAGACTTCTTTGACCAATGTGGAAACGGTGACACAGCTGCGCGGCACAAAGATGGATGACGGACAGCTTCAGGAGATGGTGGTTTATTTTGTGGATACGGATCAGGGCTGTTATGGCCTGATTCTGGAGTGCCCGTCTGACCAGACGGAGAGCTATGGCGGCTATCTTGGTGCTATGGCCAACAGTTTTACATTGCTGACAACAAATCGGTAATCAAACATGCAACAATGAAAAATGCGGGCGGGATGCGCCCGCATTTTTCTGCCTGGCCGACAAGGAGGACCGTGGAATGCAGGAATATAATCGGCACGCTGCAGCGCAGCAGAAAAAACGGAAATGCCGGCGCAGGGCGGTTACAGCGGTGTCTGCTGCTGCGATTCTGTCTTCCAGCGCGGTGACAGCCTTTTTGTTCACATTGGCGCTGGATCCGGGCTGCGCCTGGTTTATGGGAAAAATCATGCATGAGGGACACAATGCCGAGCGCTATAACCAGGCTCTGGCGCCGGAAATGAAAGGCGAGCGGGCGTTTCGCGCCTACAGTGCAGCGTGGCTGGGACGCGAGGGCAGAGATGTCTATATGCGCAGCGAGGATGGCCTGATTCTGCATGCCAGATATGTACGGCGCGCGGGCAGCCATCGCTATGCCGTTGTTTGCCACGGTTATGGCGGCCGGAGCATCAATATGGCGCATGTGGCTAAGCGTCTCTGGTGGCGGGGCTTTTCGGTGCTGCTGCCGGATGCCCGCGCCCATGGGGAAAGCCAGGGGCGCTATGTGGGCATGGGCTGGAAAGAACGGCGGGACGTGGTGCGCTGGTGCAAAAAAATCACTGCCCAGGATCCGGAGGCGGAAATCCTCCTGTTTGGCGTTTCCATGGGAGCGGCCACGGTATTGATGGCCTCCGGGGAAGCAGATTTGCCGCGCCAGGTGAAAGCGGTGGTGGAAGATTGCGGTTATACCTCTGCCTGGGAGGAATTTGCTTCGCAGCTGAAAAGGCTGCTGCGGCTGCCGGTGTTTCCATTCCTGGATGAGGCGTCGCTGCTGTGCTCCCTGCTGGCGGGGTATGGACTGCGCCAGGCCAGTGCGGAAGCGCAGGTGCGCCGCTGCATGCTGCCCATGTTGTTTGTACACGGGGAGCGGGATGCCTTTGTGCCCTTTGCCATGCGGGACCGGCTTTATGACGCCGCGCCGGGCGAGAAGGAAAAACTTACCATATACGGCGCAGCCCATGGACAGAGCAGCCTGGTGGATCCGGCGCTCTACTGGAAGCGGGTGGATGCGTTTTTGAAAAAGCACGGACTGCTGTGAGGAAAATAGAAGCCCTTTGGCAAAGCGTTTTTTTGCTTTGCCAAAGGGCTTTTTCAGTTGCTCTTCGATGGCTCAGCGGCCGGCAGGCGTTTGGTCAGCCATTTGCCTTTTTTGTAATAGATCAGGAAAGCCACGGTGCCGATGCACCAGGAGATGGGATAACTGAGACAGATCATATCCAATGTATTGTGCAATGGCAGAATCCACAGAACCCAGACCACACGGAATAAGCAAATGGAAGACCCTGTGATAATCATGGGAACCAAAGCCTCCCCGGTTCCGCGGATAACACCGGAAAACAGCTCAATACACATATAAGTGATATAAGTCGGCGTTAAAAACAAAATCATCCGAATGCAGATTTGCACCACTTCGGGATCGGTGGCAAAAAGATGGGTCAGGGGATAACGGAAAAGTATAGTCAAGAGGGTGATGATCAGGCAGCCCGCGGCGGCAAGGGCAATGCCTGTGCGCACGCCGCGGCGCAGCCGGTCGAGATTGCCGGCGCCGAAATTCTGTCCTGTGAAAGTGGTCATCGTAGTGCCCATGGCGCTGACACTCATCCAGAACAGCAGGCTGATATTGCTGTAAGCGGTCCATGCAGTGATGGTGCTGGTGCCGAAGAAATTGACGCTGGCTTGAATCAACAGATTGCTCAAATCAAACATGGTGGACTGAATGCCCGTGGGCAAACCAATACGGGTGATGCGCCACAGCAGGCGAAAATCGGGCCGCAGTTCCCGAAAACGCAGCTGGATGGGCAGTTCCCGCTCCCGATAGAGACAGGCGAGCACCAAAATCATGGCGATGGCCTGGGAGAGAATGGTAGCCAGCGCTGCGCCGCCCACGCCCAGCCGGATAACGGCTGTGAACAGTAAATCCAGAAAGATATTGATTACAACAGTGGCAACCAGGATATAAACCGGACGCCTGGCGTCACCCACGGCGCGCAGGATGCCGGAACCCATATTGTAAACGACGCTGAAAATCATGCCTAAGGAATAGACGCGCAAATAGCGCAGTGCCATGTCGAAAATATCTGCGGGCGTTTGCAGCAGGTGCAGCAGCCAGGGCGAGATCAGCAATCCCAAAATCAGAAAGCACAATCCGATGATAAAGGCCAGCACCAGGGCTGTGTGTGTAGCTTTGCGTACCATACTGTGCTCCCGGGCGCCAAAGTATTGGGCGATCACCACAGTGGCGCCGCTGCCAATACCGGTGAAAAAACCGATGAGCAAATTGATGAAGGTGGTGGTGCAGCCCACGGCGGCCAAAGCGGATTCGCCGACAACCTTGCTGATGATTACAGCATCGGCAGTAACATAAATTTGCTGAAAGACGATACCGCACCAGATGGGGACAAAAAAGCGAACCATCTGCGGAAAAATGCGGCCCTGGGTTAAATCAATTTCCCGTTTGCGTGTCATAGCGTTTTTCCTGCTCTCTTTCCTGTGAATGTAAAAAAGCTTCTTAAGAGACGAACAGGATTTATTATAGGCGCAACGGATGCGTTTGTCCATGATAATGTGTTTTTCCCCCCCGGCCCAGGGGAATCGGTGCTTCCTTTTTGCGCATTGCCGTGCTACTATAAAGTAAAAATGATGGAAAGGAAGGCATGCGGTATGAAAATAGAAAGAGTGTGTGCGCTGTATTTCAGCGCGACAGGAACAACGGAAAAACTTGTCTGCTGTATTGCGCGGGAGCTGGCCCGGGCGCTGCAGGCCCGGGAAGAAGAGTATGATTTTACGCTGCCTGGCGCACGGCAGGCCGTACAGACTTATGGCGCCGGGGATTTGGTGCTGGCTGCTGTGCCGGTTTACGCAGGGCGGGTACCCAATGTTCTGCGGCCCTATCTCGAGAAAAATATTTGCGGCAGCGGCGCGCTGGCCATCCCCCTGGTGGTGTATGGGAACCGCAATTTTGACGATGCGCTGATCGAGCTGCGGGATCTTTTGGAGGAAAACGGCTTGCGTACAGTGGCAGGGGCGGCCTTTATCGGGGAGCATTCCTTTTCCCGCATTCTGGCGGCCCATCGGCCGGATGAAAATGATATGGCGCTGGCTGTGGAGTTTGCGCGGAAAGCCGCAGAAAAAATTGCAGCGCTGCAGGAACTGCCGGCGCGGCCTGTGGCAGTGCGGGGAGAAACGCCGATCCGCCCTTACTATACCCCCAGGGATCGCCAGGGAAACCCTGTCAATATTCTGAAAGTCAAGCCCAAAACAGATATGGAGAAGTGCAGCCGCTGCGGCCTGTGCGCGCAGCTTTGCCCCATGGGGAGCATTGATGCGGCGGATCCTGCCCTGGTCAGCGGCATTTGCATCAAGTGCTGTGCCTGTGTGAAAAAGTGTCCCCAGGGAGCAAAATATTACGATGACGAGCGCTATCTCTATCACCAGCACGAATTGGAGGAAGGATTTGCCCGCCGGGCGGAACCGGAGCTGTTTTTACAATAAAATTACATAAAAACAGACGTATTTTCGTTGACAAATTTGTGAATATGCACTATATTAGAGGTGGATTGTGTTGAAACACAGACCAAGGAAAAGGAAAGAAAAAGGAGAGAAATGACGATGAAGCAATGGAAAAGAAAGCTTGCTGCATTGACTATGGCCTCGTGCATGGGCTTGACGCTGCTTCCAGCCACGGCTTTGGCGGCGGAAGATGCCCCTGAGCGCGGCACGCTGCGCTACACAGAGATGATTGCCCCTCAATACGAGGATGCTGATCTGTTCAGCGACGGCTTGGCGCCGGTAAAGAAAGACGGCAAATGGGGCTATATCAACACGGACAACAAAGTGGTTATCCCGTTCCAGTATGACATTGCCGGTGTTTTCCAGGAGGGCTATGCCATTGTGGGCACGCTGGTGGGCAGCGAGCCTGTAATGGAATACAACTGGGAAACGGGCGAAAGCTATGCCACCGGCGAGTACTGGTATACTTATGAACTTGGCTTTGTGGATACCACGGGCAAACAGACGGATTTTGAATATGATTATTACGATGAGACCGGATCCCATGTGGATACGCTGACCTGGATGACGACGGCGACGACGATGTCCCGCGGAATGTGCTTCCACAACGGCTACATTTCCCTGAATTATCCGGATAGCTCTGATATGCTCCTTTATGATACCACGGGGCAGAGCGTGGACTTGGGCCTGGGCAGCAGCTGGCGTTCTTCCTATGGCTTCCAGGTGACGGAAAACACTCTGATCATCGGCAGCGCGCCGGTGGAAGGCGGCGATCAGGCCTATTTGAATCTGGCCACTGGCGCTGTGACGGAGATTCCCGTCTCGGAAAACAGCTTTGCAGAGCTGCGCCCTTTTAATCAGGATTTGGCCTTTGCGGCTGTGGTTCCCTATGATTCCTGGAGTTCAGAGACAAATGGCTACGATGCCCGCTGGGGCGTGATTGACAGAAGCGGAAAATTTGTCATTCAGCCGACCTATACGGATTTCACAGTCAGCGATGTCTACGGCGAGTATGAAGTGTTCGGCGACACGGGTGTTGCCATGGTGGAAAATACCAGCGGCAAATGGGGCGGCATTGACAAATCCGGCAGGACTGTCATCCCGTTCAACTACGACCTGCTCTATAATTATCACTTCGGCCTGGCAGCCTTTGAGCAGAACGGCAAGTATGGCTATCTGGACGAAAACGGGCAGGTGGCAATTCCTGCGCAGTATGTCATATCCACCGGCTTTGGCAGCGACGGCTATGCCGTGGCATACGACGGGCAGAAAGCCTTCCTGATCGACGACGAGGGCAAGGAAATTCCCGGCGCGGATCAGCTGGATCCGGAAGCCTATTTTGAAGAGGTAGCGGGCAGCGATGTGCCCATCGTTTACACGCCCGACGAATATGTGGTCATCGAAAAGAACGGCAGATATGGCTATGGCCATGTGGAATATGCCCCGGCGCTGCCGGAGGCTTCCGAGATGAGCAGCTGGGCCTATGAAGAAGTCACCGCTGCAATTGAAGAGGATCTTGTGCCCAATTACCTGCAGAACCTCTATCTGAACAATATCAACCGCGGGGAATTCTGCGATTTGGTGATCCAGGCTATCGAAGAAGTGGAAGGCCAGAACATCGCTGATATCGTGCAGGCACAAACGGGCAAATCTCTGGCAACATGGCGGCAGGAATATCCCTTCTATGACAGCGCCGACAGCAATGTGATTGCGGCGTATGCTTTGGGCATTGTCACCGGCCGCGGCGGCGGTGAATTTGACCCCTATGCTTCCATCACCCGCCAAGAAGCAGCAGCGTTCCTGATGCGCTCGGCCAAGGTGCTGGGCATGGACACCACCCAGGTGGGCAGCGCCGGCTTCCGGGATGACGGCTCCGTGGGCGTGTGGTTCAAGGATGCAGTGAATTTTGTCTATCAGATCAATGTGATGAGCGGAACAGGAAACGACAACTTTACGCCGCTGGGCACCTATACCCGCGAACAGTCTTATGTCACTATCTACCGCCTGTTCCAGGCAGTGACGGCACAGCAATAACAGTTTCTTTTCTGCACAAAGCAATAAAAGCCCTGCACGGTGGAGTATCCCACTGCGCAGGGCTTTTTGTGCGTGCTTATTTTTTGCCCAGCTCCACCGTCTTGTCGTAGGCGGAAACCACTGCGTCCATCACTGTGGCGCGGAAGGCGCCGTCCTCCAGAGCGTGTACGCCGGCAATTGTGCTGCCGCCGGGGCTGCATACCCGGTCCTTCAGCACACCGGGATGTTCACCGCTTTCCAAAAGCAGCTTCGCGCTGCCCAGCACCATTTGCGTGGCATAAAGCAGTGCTTTTTCCCGGGGCAGGCCGCATTCCACTCCACCGTCGGCCAGAGCTTCGATGAACAGGTCTGCAAAGGCGGGGCCGCAGCCGGATATGGAGGAGCCCGCGTCGATGAGATGCTCAGGCAGCTCGTCCAGCACACCGGCGCCGGCCATGGCGGCGGTGAATCCATCCTTCTCCTGAGCGGTTACGTCATCGCTGGCGGTGTAAAGGATCATGCCGGCGCCCACGGAGACGGGGGTATTGGGCATGATGCGGATGACGGGGTAGGGATAACCGGCCATCTCCTGGATGCGGGCAATGGGCAGCCCCGCTGCCATAGTGACCAGAACGAATTGATCGCCGCGGGCACGAAGCACAGGGGCAATCGAGGCAAGCATTTCCGCCATCATCTGGGGCTTGACACCCAAAAAAAGATAATGGCTGTTTTGGGCAACGGTCTCATTGGTGCCGGAGGCCGTGCCCAGCTTTGCGGCCAGCGCCCTGGCCTTGTCAGCAGACTGGTCTGCCAGGATGATTTCTCCGGCGGGCAGCGTTTTTGCGGCTGCAGTAGCCAGGGCGCCGCCCATATTGCCGCAGCCGATAAATCCAAAAGTGTAAGACATACGCGATTCACCTGATTTCAAGAATAAGTTTTTTACAGTATACCACCTGCAAAGGTGTTTGTCTTGCACTTTTGCAAAAAGAGAGCGGTTCGTTTCAAAAAAATTTTTGCCCAGCCTATTGACAACTGTGTATATAGCGTATATACTGTGCATACAGTGTATATACAGTAAAACCTTGAGGTGACTTCATGGATATTATTATCAGCAACGCTTCCGGCGTGCCGATTTATGAGCAGATCGTCCGGCAGATCAAGGGCCTGATTTTGTCGGAGGAATTGCAGGAGGGCGAGGCCCTGCCCTCTATTCGTCTGCTGGCGCGGGAGCTGCGCATTTCGGTGATTACCACCAAGCGGGCTTATGAAGAATTGGAGCGGGATGGCTTTGTCACCACCGTGCCGGGCAAGGGGTGCTTTGTGGCGCCCCAGAACCGCGAAACCCGGCGCGAGGCGGTGCTTTGCCAGATTGAAGAACATTTATCCCAGGCGGTGGATGCCGCCCGGGCGGGGGCTGTTGGCCTTGGCGAACTGACGGAAATGCTCGCCGCATTGTATAAGGAAGAGTGATTATGACAAATAGTATTGAAATCAAGGGGCTTTGCAAGGAATATCCGGGCTTTACCCTGGGCCCTGTGGATTTAACGCTGCCCGGCGGAGCGATTCTGGGCTTGATTGGCGAAAACGGCGCGGGCAAGACCACGCTGATTAAAACCATGCTGGGCGTTGCCCGCGCCGATGCGGGCAGCATCCGCCTGCTGGGAGAAGAGGCCGCGCTGGCCAAGGATGAGGTCGGCGTGGTGCTGGACGACTGTTTCTTTTACGAAGGGCTGCGGCTCAAGGATGTGAGCACCGTTTTGCGGGGCGTGTATTCAAAATGGGATGAAGATTTGTTTGCCGCCTATCTCGACCGGTTTGGCCTGAGCGGAAAGAAAACGATCAAAGCCCTGTCCCGGGGCATGCGCATGAAGCTGTCGCTGGCGGCG
>CAJFVV010000059.1 GCA_904420565.1 Candidatus Pseudoscillospira faecavium | reverse complement strand
CACCTGAATGTGTTTAAGGATATACCTTGAGGAACCTTCTTGCGGCGGTCTGCGCCGCAGCGGTACGGCAGGATTCCAGGGCAAATACTCTGGAAAAAGAGAAGGGAATGTATTTTATGAACAGTAATGCAATTGCTGCCAAGCAAAAAGCAGACTCTGCCTTTTTGAAAAAAGGCGTGTTCATCGCCATCATGTCCGGTATTACATACGGCTTATATTCCGGTTTCCTGACATATGGCATGGGCGTGGGTATCTGGGCTGACTGGTACAGCGAAACACCTTCCATCGCATTCAGCGGTTTCGCCATCACCTATATCCTGGCGTCTCTGGGCTCCGCTCTGAACGACTCCATCAGTGGTATCTGGATGCTGATCAAATGCGGCATCCTCGGCGAACTGGGCGACTGGGTCCGCTGTCTGAAAACCAAGCCCGGCCTGGTAATGATCATCTGCGCGCTGATCGGCGGCCCCATCGCTTCCACCTGCTATGTGGCAGCGCTGCAAACAGGCGGCTCCATCATCGTTCCGTTCGCAGCATTGAACGCTGCTATCGGCGCCCTGATCGGACACTTTGTATTCAAGCAGAAACTGAGCCCCATCATGGTGGCTGGTATCATCCTCTGCCTGATCTGCGCGGCCGTTATCGGCGGCACCTCTTTCGACGGTTTGGGCGGTCCGGCAATGCTCGGCATCGGCTTGGCTCTGGTCTGCGCTCTGGGCTGGGGTATTGAAAGCTCCGTCGCCGGCTTCGGTACGACCCTGATCGACTACAACATCGGTATCACCATTCGTCAGGTCACTTCCGGTATCGGCAACACCATCATCCTGCTGCCCCTGCTGTGCCTGATCGACGGCAGCGGCCTGAACGGCTTCAGCCTGTTCGGCAATGCTCTGCTGGACAGCTCCGTGATTTTCTTCGTTATTTCCGGTCTGTTCGCTGGCCTGTCCTATGGTTTCTGGTACAAGGGCGCTTCCATGTGCGGCGCTGCTCTGGGTATGACCTGCAACGGCGCATACGCATTCTGGAGCCCGTTCTTTATCTGGATCGTCTGCGGCGTGTTCGGCGGCTGGGAAGGCTATGCTCTGACTCCCATTCAGTGGATTGCTGCAGCTGTCATGATCATCGGTATCGCCATGGTCGGCGATATCAACCCGCTGAATGCATTTAAGAAGAAGGAGGCTTAATTCATGTTACCTTTGTATTATGCTTTGATGAAATATTATTCCACTGTGGACGAAGCCTGCGTCGAAGACGCCATGGAGGCTTTGAAAGGTACTTACAGCCACTTCAAGCAGTTCAAGAAATCCTCTCTCACCGAAGCGATAATGACTGCCAAATCCAACGGTCTGTTGGATGAGTCCCGCTTTGATCTGGACGCAAACAATGAACTGCGCGTCTATTACAAGGTGAATGACTACGGCAAAAAGATGATCCACAACTATATCAAGGGTTAATCTTTCACCGTACTCACAAAGCAATTTACAGTACTCAACAAGCGGCAGCCCAACACCCCGGGCTGCCGCTTGTTTTTGCACAAAACTGCCGTTGCCCTGGCGTTTTTTCTTTCGTTGTTCTTATCATAAACCGTTCCGCTATGTAAAAGTCAAGAGGCGCTTTAAAAATACCCTATAAAAAATCAGCGCTTTTCCCCTTTTGTTTTTGTATTTTTATTTGCATATTATGCATTTTTTCTTTTCTATCCGGCCCTTTCGATTCGTTTTATAACGCGGCGTTAAACTTCCCCTCTTCTGCAGGGCGTGACACCGACAAAAAAGCATGGTATGATAATAACACAATATATCGCAATAGCAGGAGGACTGATACCCATGGTAACCATGGCACAGCGCATTGAGGCGCTTCGCACTGAAAAGGGGCTGAGCCGCCCCGCCCTGGCCGCCGCGCTGGGGTTTTCCAAAGGCAGCGTGGATAAATTTGAAACCGGCCGGCAAACACCATCCAAAGAGCAGCAGGAAAAAATGGCCGCCTTTTTCGGCGTATCTCTATTCTATCTGCGCGGAGAAAGCAATGACCGCACAAAAATGGAAAACTGGATCGATATGGACCCAGCAGATTTTGTGGACAGCTCCCGTCCAGTCCCAGTCCCCCGCCGGGCTGCTCCAAAGCCTCCTTCCCCTGCCCAGAGCGCAGGGGAAACAGGCGGTGCCTCCCTGTTTGAAACCTTTCTGCACAGCAAGGGATTTCAGGAAATGGTGCGCGCCACGCTGCTGGAAACTTTACGCTCCCCGGAAGGCCAGCACATTCTGGATGACGCTGTCCGCCGCGCGCTTAAGGACCGCCATTGATAAAAGAAAAAGCAGAGGCAATTGCCTCTGCTTTTTTCTTTGCATGCAGACAGACAGATACAGTCTCCGTCCACGGTTATATCAGATTATCGACTTTCCGGATTGAAATTCAGCGTACCGACACCGCCGCGCATCTGCTGAGAAAGCACATAGGAATAGCCGCCGAAATTAAAGCGTGCTGACGGATATACCGTTCCGCCTTCAGAAAATTCCTCGTATTCAGTGAAAGAGACACCAATCAAATCCGCAAGGAGTGCATATTGCAGCGGATTTTCTGTCAATGTCAAAGCGGGATCCCCCCGAAGCGACAGTGCATAAATCACACCGGTTTCTTCGTCCAGCACCACCGAAAATACTGTGTTTTCCGCCAGGCCGTAAGCTTCTCCGTCCTCCAGCTCAACACTGATGCACAACAATGCCATGGAGAAAAAGGGATCACTGCTGTCCGTCACCGTACAATAATCCACGCTCAACGTACTTTCGGACTGCTGATAATGCAGCAGCACGTCGTTACTGACAATATTGTACTCCACCAGATAATACAACCCATCGTAGAGATAATTATAAATGTATTCTCCAACACTGCCATGAAGCAGTGCCGGATCTGTACTTTCCGTGTTCCCTGTCACAGATTGGCCAGCCTCTAACGCTTCTTGTCCCAGTGTTTTAACTTCCAGCGAAATGCCTTCGCCTGCGCTCTCATATTCAATGCCTCCGTTTTGTGCCCGAACGCCGGAATAGCGCAGCAAGTGCATCCGATCTGTACCGTTCAGCGTGTAGCTTACAACAGGGGTACTTTCATCAATGGGTTCTTCCTGAACCACATCCAAATATTTCTGATCCCAGCGAAGCAAAAATACCTGGGGCAGCAGTACAGCCAGCAATACTGCGCCCGCCGCAAATACAGGCAGCAGCCATCGGCGCAGCTTCATGACTTCTCTCTCCTTTCTAACACCAGCGACACAGTGGTCCCTTTTCCCAAAGCGCTTTCAAATTCCAAAGCCGTGCCGTGAAGCTCCGCCACCGCAGCGCATAGTGCCAGTCCCAGTCCAGCGCCGTTCTGCGCCCGGGAACGGGACTTATCCACCATATAAAAAGGCTCCGTGATGCGCAGCAGTTCCTCCGGTGCAATGCCGCCGCCGAAATCCTGCACACTGATGCGGTAACCATTTTCTTCCACGGTCCCTGTCAATTTCACCACGCCACCTTGGTCACTTGCTTTGCGGGCATTATCGCACAAATTAAGGACCAGTGATTCCAGGAGGTCGCTCTCACCATACAAATCTCCTTCTTGGGCAGAAAGCGCCAATGTCAGTCCGCTTTCCCGGAAGGATGGTTCCAGCATCGTTGCAACACGCTGCAGCCATGGACGGGCTGCGATCTGCTCAGGAGAAAAACACTGCCGGCGATACACAATCAGTTCCAGCAGTTTATGCGACAGGGACTCCAGTCGTTTCCCTTCCATATAAATATAATCCGCCGCCTTAAACTGCTGCTCCGGCGGCAGCTGCTGTGTGCGGAGCATATCACTGTAACCTATAATGGAGGTCAAGGGCGTTTTCAGCTCATGGGCAAAGGAAGCGATAAAATCTTCCTGCTGCCGGGATGCATCCTGCAGCTGATGAATTTTTGTCTCCAGGCTGTCAGCCATAGCATTGAAATCCTCTGTCAGCGCACCGATTTCATCCCGGGAAGTGACAGCACAGCGCAGCTGATATTCTCCCCCGGCAATGCGGCGGCTCACCGCAGACAGCCGCTTCATCGGCCGGGTAAGATAAAGAGACAGCAGCAGCATCAGCAATGCAGAAAAAGCCATCAGCACCAGAGTCAAAACCTGATACAGCGCCAGATAGTGCCGACGCTGCTGTACTGCGCCGGTAATATCCCGTATATTTTCCAAATAGAACTGCCGGCCGCCCACTTCAACACAGCATGCCGCCTGGATATAATAACGATGATCCTGAGTGAAATAAACCCAGGCGCTGCTGCCTTCCTGCACTTTTTCTGCTAAATTATGGCCGCTTTGGAAACCTTTGCTGACATACAGAACTTCCTGCTGGGCATCGCTGATGCGGATGCAGAAGCTGTTGTTATTTTCCATGGTCCAGCCAATCCGGCGAATCGTGCTGTCTGCCAGCGGATCAATCAGGCCGTAGCCATAATTGCCCGCCGTAGTCACTGCACTGGAGGCCGCCGTGGCAAAGGAAAACCGCAGCATCTGATTTTCATCCAGCGTAACCTGTCCCGCCCGCTCTATGGACGTCTGAAAAATCGACCCCATCAGCACCGCCGTCCCCAGGCTGAACACCAGCGCAATAATCAGCAGGGTTGAAAAAAATACCTTATGTGAAAATTTCAAAGTGTGCCTTCCTTTCGGCTGTTGAGTCGGTAGCCCACTTTGTAAACCGCTGTAATGCGGTCCTCCCAGCCCAGCTTTTTTCGCAGGCGCTGAACATGTAAATCCACCGTGCGGCCTTCACCTGTATAGTCTCCGCCCCAAACACGGCGGTAGAGTGTTTCACGAAACAGGGCAATATTCTGATTCTGCAAAAACAGCACCAGCAAATCAAATTCTTTCATGGTCAGGTTGATAGTTATGCCGTCCTTTGTCACTGTGCGCGAAGGCACATCCACCTCCACACCGCAAAACGAAAAATGCCCCGCCACTTTGTTGTAACGCCGAAGTACCGATTCCACCCGTGCCAGCATTTCCGCAATTTCAAAGGGCTTTGTAATATAGTCATCGGCCCCGGCATGCAGCCCCTGCACCCGATCGCTGACGCTGTCCCGCGCAGTGATGAAAATAGCCGGGATATTCAGAGGTTTCATATAGTGCAGCACATCATAGCCATCTGCTCCCGGCATCATCACATCCAGCAGCACCAGGTCATAAGACTCCTGCTCCAGTCTTTCAATGGCGCTCAGGCCGTTGTTGACCCAGATACAGGAATACCCAGCGCGCTCCAGATTCATCAGCAGAAGATCCGCAATGGGCTGTTCATCCTCAGCAATTAAAATTTTTATCATAAAAGAGACGCTCCTCTGTGTTAAAGTTGGATAAATTCTGTTTATTTTTACATCATATATGCATCATACTTGCATCGTGTCCGGCGCAGTTCACTGAAATTTGCCGATCTGCTTTACAAATTTGGAAAAACATTATATAGTGAATAGAGTATCTGCACAAAAATCTATTTGTGCATTCAGAAAGGAGTTTATGATTGTTATGGAACTGAAAGGCAGCAAGACCGAAGCAAATCTGTGGAAAGCATTTGCCGGAGAAAGCCAGGCACGCAACAAATATACATATTTCGCCAGCAAGGCAAAAAAAGAAGGCTATGAGCAAATTGCAGCTATTTTTGAAGAAACTGCCGGCAACGAGAAAGAGCATGCCAAACTCTGGTTCAAAGAGCTTGGCGGTATCGGCAACACTGCAGAAAATCTGAAGGCCGCAGCAGCCGGCGAACATGAAGAGTGGACCGAGATGTATAAAGAAATGGCTGAAACCGCCAAGGAAGAAGGCTTTGAGCATCTTGCCTATCTTTTTGCTGCGGTGGGCGAAATTGAAAAAGAGCACGAAGAGCGCTATCTGAAGCTGCTGGGCAATGTGGAAAACAATCTCGTTTTCCAGGCTGGTGAAGAGACGATCTGGATCTGCCGCAACTGCGGTCACATCTGTGTTGGAAAAGAAGCCCCCAAAGTCTGCCCTGTATGCGCGCATCCCCAGGCCTATTTTGAGCGCCGCGCTGTCAACTATTGAGCGTGATCACTTTCTCTTGAAAAGGGCTGTGCCGCAGCACAGCCTTTTTCTTTTATAGCATATTTTCTCCCCGGCAATCTACCTCAGATTGATAACAGAAAGCATCAGTTTGGCAACAAAGCTCAGTCGAAATCTTACGATTTTCTTGAAAATAGCAGGGGCCCCTTTACAAGATTCGTCTGCTTTTGCTATGATAAGATGCAAAGATGATGCACAGTAGCGTTATTTATACCTGTATTGTGTTATCGTACGAAAAGAATCCCTTCCGACGAAAGGCCGATGTACTTATGAAACACACCTCCTATGACCAGCAGGAACTGGCTTATTATAGAATCCAGCAGCGCAGGAAGCGCGCCGCCGCAAAGCGGCGCCGCCGCAAGCGGAATCTGACTCTGCTGGCCGCCTGTGCTGCAGTGCTGGTTTTATGCACTGTCGTGATACAGTTTCTTCCAGGCAGAACATCCCCCGCAGCAAACGATCCCATCTCATCACAGCAGGGCGGCGAGGGAGACGGGCAGGGTTCTTCCGACGACGCCTACGCCCATGTGGATCTTACGCCGCAGGAAGGTGACTCGGAACAGATGCTGGCCCTGAAAGAGCTGGCTGCAGATTACCCCCAGGTAAAAAAAATCATTGATAACATCGATGCCTATCCCGAAGATCTGATTCTTCTGGTTCTGAAAAACAATGAAACCGTGGATTATGTTGCAGATTATCCGGAAAAATCCCAACGCAATTACACTATTGACCTTTCTGAAGAAGCATCCAGCAGTACTATCCCCCTGCTCCTGCAATGGGACGAGCGATGGGGATATTGCGAATATGGCAGCGGATTGATTGGCTGGACAGGCTGCGGCCCCACCTGTATGTCCATGCTGGCAATATATCTGACCGGCAACGCATCTTACGACCCGGCCACCGTGGCCCGCTGGGCAGAAGAAAACGGGTATTACAGCAGCGGCAGCGGCACTGCCTGGACCTTTATGGCGGAGGGCTGTGCCCACTTCGGCCTGCAATCGGAAGAATTGCCTCTGGTGGAACAATATATGATCAACGCGCTGGAAGAAGGCCGTCCCATTGTTTGCGCCATGGGCCCCGGTGATTTCACCACCAACGGCCACTATATCATTCTTACTGGCTACGATGAAGAGGGCTTTACCGTAAATGATCCCAACAGCCCCATCCGCAGCGGACAGCACTGGACCTATGAACAACTGGAAGGCCAGATTTCCAATTTGTGGGCTTTCAGCAAAGCTTAAAACCAAAAATAAAGAGGAATTCCGCAGAGCAATGCTCTGCGGAATTCCTCTTTATTGCGCCTCTTCCAGAATGCAAAAGTAATTTTTCCGCACCTGCAGCAGCCCTTCCTTCTGCATTTTTCCCAACTCGTGCGACAGCGCGCTGCGATCCACGCCCAAATAATCCGCCAGCTGCTGACGATCAAAGGGAATTTCAAATTCCCGCGTTCCCAGCCTCGTCGCCTGATCTGAAAGATACAGCTGCAAACGCCCCCGGATGGATTTGGATGCTGTATAAAAAATTTTGCGGGACAGCTGCAAGTTTTTTTGCGCTGAAATCAGCAGGAGATTGCGAATCAACGGTCCGGCAACATGCTCCATCTCAGGTTGAAACAATCCTTCTGTATGCAAAAGAAAGACTTCTGCCTTCTCCGCCGCCACAGCGCTCACCATCATCAATGCTCCAGGAACACAGGCGTAGCTTTCGGCAAAAACCTGTCCCGCCTGAATACGGTCCAAAATGGTTTTATTACCCCAGGCATCGTGATTCTCAATGCAGACACTGCCGGAAAGCACTACACCCACACCTGGAGCACATTCCCCTGCACGGCAGATGGTTTCCCCTTTGTCATACTGTCTGGAAACCGCCCCCATCTGCGTCAAAATCATCTTGATTTCTTCCTTCGCCATATTGCGAAACAGGGCAGTATTTTTCAACACATCCAAAAATTTTTCTTCCATTTCTGCTCCTTTGTTGTTTGAACAACATACTTTTGCTTCTGATTTTACTATAGTAACCACAGAAACGCAATTCCAACAGGAGGTTTTGTTGATGATACGAAAAATCATTCAAATTGACGAAGAAAAATGCAGCGGCTGTGGGATCTGCGCCGCAGCTTGTCACGAAGGTGCTATCGGCATGGTGGCCGGCAAGGCAAAACTTCTGCGCGATGACTACTGCGACGGTCTGGGAGACTGTCTGCCTGTCTGCCCCACAGGGGCCATCACCTTTGTGGAGCGGGAAGCCGCCGCTTATGATGAAGCGGCCGTGCTGGCCAAAAAGGCGCAGGCACTGAAGGGCACCGCTCCCATAACCATGACCGGCTGCCCCGGCAGCCGCAGCCAGATTCTGACTCCCTCAACACCTGCTTTACACTCTGCCAAAGAAAGCGATTTTCCCTCCCAGCTGCGCCAATGGCCTGTACAAATTAAACTGCTACCTGTCTGCGCTCCTTACTTGGAAAACGCCGACCTTTTAATTGCCGCCGACTGTACCGCTTATGCCCACGGCAATTTCCATCAGGCATTTATGCAAGGTAAAATCACATTGATCGGCTGCCCAAAGCTGGATAACGCAGACTACAGCGAAAAGCTGACTGAAATTCTGCGGCAAAACGCCGTGAAAAGCCTGACTGTCATCCGTATGGAAGTGCCTTGCTGCGGCGGAATAGAGCACGCCGCACGCACCGCATTGCGCAGCAGCGGAAAGGACCTCCCTTTCCATGTAATTACTCTGTCCACCGACGGACAATTGATCCATTGAACACCATTTTCCCAAATCATTGATAAGGAGCGATTTTCAAATGGAACAGCTGGAACAGCAGATGTTTTGTTTTCAATGCGAACAGACGGCCCAGTGCGCCGCCTGCACCCAACACACTGGTGTATGCGGAAAATCCGCCGCCACCGCTGCTTTGCAGGACACCCTGACGGGTACACTGATCGGCCTGGCCCAGGTCTGTAGGAACAATTCCAAAACCGCGCAGACCGACCGGCTGATTTTAGAGGGGCTTTTTGCTACAGTGACCAACGTGAATTTTGACGATGCCGCCCTGCAGGCACTGATCGACCGCATAGCCAACGAAAAGGCACTCATCTCCCCTGGCTGTGGTATCTGTGCCTCCCCCTGCGGCAACACCGGCGATTATGACATGCAGCGCATCTGGGGCGCCGATGAGGATGTGCGCTCCCTGAAATCCCTGGTTCTATTCGGTTTACGCGGTATGGCCGCATATGCTTACCACGCCATGGTATTGGGATATACCGACGAAACCGTGAATACTTTCTTTTATAAAGCATTGGCGGCGTTGGCAGAGACCTCCGACCCGGAGCAATTACTCTCCCTCGCCATGGAACTCGGCAAAACCAATCTTTCCTGCATGGAACTGCTGGACCGCGCCAATACAGAAGCTTTCGGCACCCCCACCCCGACGCCGGTTTCCCTGCGGGTGGAGCCAGGTCCGTTTATTGTAGTCACAGGGCATGATCTGTGTGATTTGAAGCTTTTGCTGGAGCAGACCGCCGGCAAAGGGATTCAGGTATACACACACGGGGAAATGCTGCCTGCCCATGGGTATCCGGAGCTGAAAAAATACCCCCATCTCAAGGGCAACTTCGGCACCGCCTGGCAAAACCAGCAGCGGGAATTTGCCGCTTTGCCTGCACCGATCCTGTTCACCTCCAACTGCCTGATGCCGGTCAAATCCAGCTATGCCGACCGCGTTTTCACCACAGAGGCTGTCTATTACCCCGGCACGTTTCATATTGGCGCGGATAAGGATTTCACCCCGGTTATCGAAAAAGCCTTGGCACTGGGCGGCTATCGGGAAGCTCAGGACTTCACCGGCATCAACGGCGGGAAAACAGTAACCACCGGTTTTGGCCACGGTTCGCTATTGCAAGCAGCCGGCCAGGTAATCGATGCTGTAAAATCCGGCGCAATCCGCCATTTCTTCCTGGTAGGCGGCTGCGACGGCGCACGCCCGGGCCGCAGCTATTACACGGAGTTTGTCAAAAAGGCGCCGGCAGACACCGTGATTTTGACACTGGCCTGCGGCAAATTCCGCTTTAACGATCTGGATCTGGGCCGCATCGGCGGCCTGCCCCGGCTCATGGATATGGGCCAATGCAACGATGCCTACAGCGCCATCAAAGTCGCTCAGGCACTGGCAGATGCCTTCGGCTGCAGCGTCAATGAACTGCCGCTGTCGATGATTCTTTCCTGGTATGAACAAAAAGCGGTGTGCATCCTGCTGACGCTGCTGCACCTCGGCGTCCAAAATATCCGTCTCGGCCCAACGCTGCCCGCCTTTCTTTCTCCCAATATTTTGGATGATCTGGTCAAAAACTTCCACATCGCCCCCGTTACCACACCGGAGGCAGACTTGAACGCCATTCTCGGCTAAAATGGGAAAAGCAGGGCGCGCGCTCCCGGGAGCGCGCGCCCGGCTTTT